>JACQGT010000066.1 GCA_016199425.1 Chloroflexota bacterium | reverse complement strand
GCGCCGTCGATCTCCCCCACCAGCCGGGTCACGCCCGCTTCGTCCGCGGCCTGGATGACAAAAGGATCGTTGCCCGCGCTGCGCAGGCTCACCCGCCGGGCCGGGTAGCTCTCCCCCTGCCAGAGAAAGCGGCCCGCGTAGTCGCCCACGTCACCGCTTTCGGCCAGCAGGGCCAGCACCTCCCCGGTGATGGGGGAGCGGCCAAAACTCTCCCCCGCCACAAAAGGCAGTTCAAAGGCGGCGCAACGCAGTTGGTCCACCAGCAGCATCAGATTGTCCGGGTTGACAATCGCCTGCTCCGGCGACCGTTCAAAAAAGAACGCCGGCTGGCTGACCAGATACTGATCCAGCGCGCCCGCTGTAGCCACAAGAATCGCCAGGGAGGCGTCGGCGGTGCGCCCGGCCCGGCCCATCTGCTGCCAGGCGCTGGCGATTGTGCCGGGATAGCCGCACAGAATGGCGGCCTCCAAACGGCCGATGTCGATGCCCAGTTCGAGCGCGTTCGTCGTCACCACTCCCCGCACCGCGCCGGAACGCAGACCGGCTTCGATGGCCCGTCGCTCTTCGGGCAGGTAGCCGCCCCGGTAGCCCCGAATCGGCGACTGGCGAACGGTGACTGGTGACTGGGGCGCAGGCACGAAAGCATCTCCCAGTCGCCGTTCGCCGCTCGCCAGTCGCTGCATCCTATCCCGAATGTACGTGAGCAACACTTCCACCGTCAGCCGGGCGCGGGCAAAGACGATTGTTTGCAGGCCGCCCAGGAGGGTGCGCACGGCCAGGTCCTGGCTTTCCAGCACGCTGCTGCGGCGCAGCCCTTGCACGGGATCGTAGAGGGGCGGATTGTAGAGGATGACGTGCTTTTCGCCCTGGGGCGCGCCGTTGCGGTCGATGACTGTCACCGGCTGCTCGATGAGCTTCTCGGCCAGTTGGCCGGGGTTGGCGATGGTGGCGCTGGTGAGGACGAAGCGGGGCTGGCTGCCGTAGAAGGCGGCGATCCGATGCAGACGGCGCAAGACGTTCGCCACGTGGCTGCCAAAGACGCCCCGGTAGGTGTGCATCTCGTCGATGACGACGGTTTGCAGCCCGGCCAAGAAGCGTTCCCAGCCGGCGTGGTAGGGCAGAATGCCCATATGCAGCATATCCGGGTTGGTGATGAGCAGACGGCTCTCCCGGCGTATGGCGGCGCGCTGGGCGGAGGGGGTGTCGCCGTCATAAGTGGAGAAGGAGAGATTGGAGATTGGAGATTGGAGATTGGCGGCGGCGCGCTCGATCTCCAATCTCCAATCTCCAATCTCTTCCAACTGGTCGTGTGCCAGCGCCTTTGTGGGGAAGAGATAGAGCGCGGTGGCGCTGGGATCGCTGAGCAGTTGGTGCAGGACGGGCAGGGTGTAGCAGAGGCTCTTGCCGCTGGCCGTGGGGGTGACGACGGCGATGTTCTCCCCGGATAGGGCGCGGGTCACGGCGTCGTGCTGGTGGCTGTAGAGATGGGGAATGCCCCGCCGCGCCAGCGCATCAATCAACGCCGGGTGCAGGCTGTCCGGGATGGGCGCGGTCTGGGCAGGACGGGCGGGCAGGGTCTGCCAGGCGGTCACATTGGCCATAAAGCCGGCGTCCCGGCGCAGGTCGTTGAGGAGGAGGGTGAGGGACATAAGGAGCTATTGGGTATTGGATATTTTGTAAATCTGGTCTCCCGGCGTGACCTCCGGATCATTCCGCATTCCGCATTCCGAACTCCGCATTCGTCACCGTCGCTGCTGTTTGCTGCGCATCTTGCGCGCCGCGGACAGTTCGATCCCCGCGCTTTCCAGAAACTCCTGCAGGATGCGGTAGAAGCGCTCCCGGTCCTGCTGGGAGATGACGGCCAGGGCGTCGGCGGTTTCGATGGCGTAGGGATAGCCTACGCCCACCACCGACTCGGCCCGCACCCGGTCGATGATCTCCTCGGCCCGGCCCGCATCGAGAATCCAGCGGGGCATTTCCAACCGGGCCGGGGCGCGGTCGCTGACCAGATTCACATACGCAAAAGCCACCTCTTTGTAGAAGGGCGCTTTGGTGGCCCGGGACGGGTCCAGATTCAGTGAATCCCGGCGGGCGCAGAGGAAGAGCGGGCTGCGGTCGCCCCAGGCCGTGAGGATGCGGCCAAAGAGGCTGGCGTCGCCGCTGTGGGCGATCTGCGCTTTGGTATAGAGCAGATTGACCAGCGTCACCACATCCCGGCTGTAGCTGCTGTCCACAAAGCCCACCAGCGGCGTGCGGGTTTTGCGTGAGCAGTGGAGCAGCCGGTCCACTGCTTCGATGTACGCCTTTGCCCGGCTCTCGCGCAGTTGCCCGGCAAAGCTGATGATAAACGAGCCGTCGAAGAAGCAGAGTGGACGCTCGGCTTCCGGCCTCTCGCTGTACTCCTCCATCAGGTCGCACAGTTTGCCACACTCCATCACAAAACGCTGCTGGTTGACCCGCCAGTTGGGAAAGCCACCCTCGGCGTCGGAATCATCCTCGTCGCCCAACTCGTCCGGGGCCAGCACTTCGAACTGCACATCCTTCACGTAATTTTGCGCGCCCGCTGCGGCTGGCTTGTGTTCATTTACAAACCAGCCCACCTGCACCGCGCCCACAGGCATAGAAAAATCCTTCGTCGGCGTAATCTGGCTGCCGTCCACCGCAATCACCGGGCGCTCGCACAGAATGTCGTAGGCCCAGGCCCGGGCTTCCTGATGGTTCTGCCACTGGTTGCCGAAAGGAAGCCGCATTCCTCGCGCGGCGTCGATGTCGTCAGTCGGCAGCGCGCCCGGCCATTCCTCGCCGCTCTGGGCAATGGCCGCCTCCAGTTCGGCCCGGCTCTGCACGCGAAAGGCGTCGAAGGAATCGGCCAACCGCCGCTGCTCCGCCGCGATCTCCGCGTCGTAGCCGGCGAACAATTCTCGTTTGCTTTCCAGAGAAGCGACAACCCGGTTGCGATCCAGCATTAACCCCTCTCTTTCAACCACTCCTGATAATCGGCTTCGATCGCGTCGCTCCATTTGCGGTCGATCTCGCCGGGTGTGTAGCGCCCTTGCGTCAGACGCAGTTTGCCGAATTCGTCCCGCACACGGATATCCTCCGAGCGCTCCACTACTTCCTGGGCCAGATGGGGCGGGATGAAGATGACGCCGGTGGGCGTGCCCAGCACCACATCGCCGGGCAGGGCCGTGGCGTTGCCGATGCGCACGGGCACATTCACCGCGGCCAGCGTCACGTTGGCGATGGCCGAGGGATCCAGTCCCCGGCAGAAGAAGGCCACCTCGTCGAGTTGGGAAACGCCGGCGTAGTCCCGGATACCGCCGTGGATCACCGCGCCGGCCTTTGTGCGGGTGCGGATGGAAGTAGCAAGATTGTCGCCAATGAATGTGCCATCCCGCACTTTGCCGAAGAGATCTACCACCAGCACATCGCCGGGCTGTAACTGGTCGATGACCCACGAGTTCTGCCCGCCGATACGCCCCTCGACCTCGCCCTGACCCGCCACCACATCGTGCAGGTCCGGGCGATGGGGGACCATCACACAGGTCAGCGCCCGGCCCACCAGAATCGTCTCCGGGTGGGTGCGAATCCATTCGCCTTCGAACTGATTGTTGTAGCCATTGCGCCGCAGCACACCCCAGGCTTCTTCGGTTGTCACCAGCTTCATCCGTTCCAGCAGATCGTCCGAGACGCGAGGGCGGCCATCCGCGTAGCGCTCAAAGGTGTTTTGGGGCGTCAGACCGGCGACAGCCTCGGCCACGGGAAAAATTTTCATCGCTTGCTCCTTGGGGTGGGGAAATTATGGGTTCTCGGGTGATTGACTAGCGCCGGTTGAGCGGTGCCCTGAGCCTGTCGAAGGGTAGGC
>JACQGT010000597.1 GCA_016199425.1 Chloroflexota bacterium | reverse complement strand
GTCTCGTGTACATCAAACCAGGGGCGGGTCTTGATTTTGATGGAGGTGTAGCCCAGATCCACGCAGACTCTCGCCTCCTGCTCGTAGGCCGCGGGGGACATATCGTGATTCCAGAAGGAGATGGGTGCCCACTCCCGGCACTTTGGTCCCAGCAGCCGGTGTACAGGCACACCGGCCAGCTTGCCCGCCAGATCGAAAAGGGCCATTTGCAGGCCCGCGCCCAGGCTGTCATCCCACATCAATGCAAAGGGGTTCTTGCCCAGCACCCGATCCGTGTCCTTCACCCGGCCCCAGGTGTAATTTTGGATCGTTTCGCCGTAGCCCACTGTGCCATCGTCCGCAGTGACGCGGATGACTTCGGTCTCGGCCCAGGTGTGGATATTCGCTCGTTCCAGCTCACGGCGCACCCGCTCCACAATGGGCACGACGAGAAGAATGCGTTCGACATTTGTGATTTTGGCAGTAGCCATAACTCTGTTTCCTTCGCTGTGGGGATGTGGGGATAGGACTTCGTTCAAAACAACAGCATCAGACCTGCCATTGGGCAGGAAGGATCGGAGTGCTGTATCCAAAGTGGGTACTCAACCATTCGGCCTGCTGCACCCCGTCCCGATAGGACGAATGGGCGCTCTCATACCGGGTCACCGGCCCGCCCAGTCCGGCAGCCAGAGGTTCGAGAATGGCAGGTGAGAAGAAGTCCTGGGCGCTGCCCGTAACCAGCAGCGTGTCGCTGCGGACCCGGTTTGCAAAATGGAGGGGGTTGAAATAGCTGAGGGTGCGGGCCATCTGCGCTGTCTGGACGGGATAGGTACGCGTATAGTCATTCAACTCCTCCAGTGGATAGGCGCTGGTGCGCGGCGCGAGCGCAGACGCGTTGTAGAGCAGGCCCGGCGCACAGTGGAGCGCGCTCGCCTGGGGGCGCAGAGCGGCGGTGATCAGCGCCAGATCATTGCCGGCCAGGGCTATGCGTTGCGCATCCACCTCTGGGCGGCTCAGAAGAAAATCCATCCCGCGCAGACAGTCGGCCACAATGCCCCGGTAGATGTACCCAGCCGGGTCTTCGATTCCGTCGGTGAGTAGGCCGGGATACGCCGCCGCGTAGGGCTGGTCGCTCAGACGCTGGCCCCGGTGGCGCAGAGCCAGCACCACATAACGCTGGCGCACTTCGTAGGCAGGCACGTGGACAACACTGCCATAATTGGGAAGCTGGTAGACAGTGGCAAAGGGTCCCTCACCCACAGGGACACTGAACCAGGCGAAGAGGCGGTAGGGGCCGATGCCTGTGAAACGGGCGGCGTAGACCGTCGCGTGTTGGTTGGATTGCAAAGGCAGGTGGGTCAGTTCAGCATTCACCGGCAGCTTTGCCAGTTCTGCCTGAACTGCGTTCCAATAGGTGTCAAAATCAGCCGGTCGGTCTGAAGGTGCAGTCATTGCTCTATCTCCAATCGTCCCTATCCACTCTGGTTGCCGTCCCGCCTACGCATTCTGCAAGTGTTCGCGAAAGAACGCGTCGATCACCGCTCCGTGGGCATAGGCGTTGGCGTCGTGGCCGTAACCGTCGTAGGCGTAGAGCTTTTTGTCCCGAGAGCCAATGGCCTCGAAGACCGCATAGCCGGTCTCCGGCGGGCAGACGTCGTCTTGCAGGCCGATATTCACGATAATCGGGCAACGAATGCGCCCGGCAAAGTTGATACAGTCGAAGTAGGCAAGCGTCTCCCGCACCTGCGGCTCCCGCTCCGGGTAAAGACGCAGATATTCGACGATCTCTGCGTAGGGCGTCGTGTGGGTCAACTGGGCTGCGTCCATCATTCCGGCTAGATAGGGGGCGGCCGCGGCAGCCGCCGCGATCTGCGGACGCATGGCCGCGGCCAGCAGGGTGAGCGCGCCGCCCTGGCTGCCGCCGGTGACGCCGATGCGGTTGACGTTCACCTCCGGCTGCTCGCTCAGAAAGTCGATCACTCGCCAGGCGTCCACGTAGAAACCCCGGTAGCCGTAGGTGTTGCTGTCCAGAATGTTGTGGATGAGCAGGCCGGGATAGCCTGGATTGAACTGGCCGTTGCTGCGCAGTTTGCCCCGGGGCGCAGCCCCAAAGGCGGCGTATCCCTGCGCGGCCAGATTCTTGGGCAGGGTCGGTTCGCTGATGTAGCCGGGGTAGACGACAATCGCCGGCAGCGGTTGCCTGCGCTGGCGGGGCAGGCAATACCAGCCGGCAATGCGCACGCCATCCAGACTGTCGTAATGGACTTCGAAGACTTCCACGGCAGGCGTCGAACGCATGGGAACCGGCGTCAGCGTGGCGTTGAGGGGCATGCGGGCGGCCTGGGCTTCCACATTCGCCCAGAAGTCGTCGAAGTCCGCGGGTTTCGTCACGGATGTGCCATAGGTGGCGGGGTTGGGACGTGGCATAAAAGATTATCCTTCTGTCAGGCGTTTTTCGCGTGTCGATGGGTCGAGATAGTTGGAAATACGCACAATCTCATTGCTGATTGTTCCTCTTCTACTCCGGTTCAAACGAAATAAGAAGCCGCCGAATCTCTTCGAGAACCACAAACAAGTCTGGGCTATCGGCAGGTATTACATTCGTCTCTTCGCCAATGTGTTTGCGGTGAGGAAAGTTCGAAAGATGAGGGAAGTGAGGCGTCCTGTCATAACGAAAAATCAGAGACCCGCCAGGGGCCTGGTAGTGGTATGCGTACTTGTACCTGTCGATTTGTTGCTCGGATGTAACGAATTCCCGGAAGTGTAGAACAGAGCCATCAATGAAGTATATCTGGCCACGGAGAAATCCGGTGTCTGGGCTACGCTTGTCATAGTTTACCTGGCGCGCATACGCTATATCAAGACCAACCAGAAAATCATCTATCGATTGGAAATAGTCGTCGATTGTCATGACAACTGGGCGCGCTGAAGTGTTTGATATTTGGCCTGCAATCTACGCAGCGTTTCAATCTCACCTGACCATTCGATATAGTCGAGGTTTTCCTCGATCGCTCCAGACCCAAGCAGTGCTTCGAACTCGCCGCTCACCATTTCATATTGCCGCTCGAAGTCGTCCAGCTTCTGTTGCGTGCGTTCTATGCCTAGCCCAATCAGACGCAGCTCAGTCTGAATTGCTGACTCCAATAAGGGTTTTAGCGCGGTGACTGATTCGGAAGAAATTGTGATCTGTTGCATAGCCCTGCCTCAACCAAAAGTCATTGACGCCGACACCATCTACTGGACTCAGTGTAGCACGAAACCATCCCAACAGGCCACGTCACTTACTTATCCCGCAGCAGCGCAACCAACCGCTCTAATACAACCGTCTCCTCGCCGTCTTCCAGCGTCATCGGGTTGAGATAGATGCTCTCGTCCGGCCCGTTGGCGACGGTGATGGCGGGCGTGCCCTCCAGCAGAGCGCGCACGACTTCGTTGCGGCTGATGCCTGCTGCGGCCGCGTCGATGTGGACCTGGGCGCGGGGCATGGGTTGGCCGGCTTCGTTGGGGAAGGAGCGGTGCGCCGAGACGCCCGCCAGCCGGTTGAGTTCGCTGCACCAGCCGCCAACCACCTCTTCGCTTTGGGAGAGCCGCCCCTCGTGATCCCGGCTGAGATACCAGCGCACCGCAGCCAGCGCGCCGCACATCTCCTCTTTGCCCACTTTCATCGGGCGGCCAATGCTGTGGTTGGGCGGGCCGTTGAGACGCATGGCCTCGATCAGTTCCCGCTTGCCCAGCACCAGCCCGGACGACTGGGGGCCGCGCAGATCCTTGCCGCCGCTGAAGATAGCCGCGGTCACACCCAATTTTGTGAAATTCCACAGATTCTCCACCGGCGGCACCTGCGCGGCGGCGTCCACGATGACAGGTACGCCGTGGGGTGCGGCGATGGCGACCACCTGCTCCAGCGGGATGTCGCCGTGGCCGGTCATGCCGCCCTGAAACCAGATAATGGCCGCGCTGCGCTCGTTGATGGCGGCTTCCAACTGCCAGGGCGCGGTGCTGCCCGCATAGCCGATCTCCACCAGTTTCACACCCACCTGGCGCACCGCGTGGTCGTAGCCGTTGCGGTGGGACTTGTGGACGATCACTTCGTTCTTCAGCCCGGTCAGGTCGGGCAGTTGGTGGATGGCGGCCATACTTTTGCCGGTGATGCAGGCGGCGATGGCGATGACAATGCCCGCAGCCGCGCCGGAGCTGATGTAGCAGGCGTCGTTGTGGGTCAACTCGGCGATTTTGTCGCCGACTTTCATCTGCAATTCTTCCAAGTCAATAAAAACTTTGGAGGCATCCACCATCGCTTGGACCACCTCCGGCGGCATAAGGGAACCGCCCAGCCGGGTGAGGGTGGCGGAGGCGTTGATGAGGGGGCGGACATTGAGTTCTTCGTAGATGGTCATGAACGGATTCCTGAAGGGATGATGGGAAATGCGGAATGCGGAATGCGGAATGCGGAATCGATGGAATCGGTGGAATCGTCACCTGCCACTTACAACCCAATCGCTAATCGCTAATCGCCGCTCGCTTCTTCTC
>JACQGT010000596.1 GCA_016199425.1 Chloroflexota bacterium | reverse complement strand
GATATTGGGTATTGGGTATTAGATATTGGGTAGTACGTGGGCGTGGCCCAATACCCAATATCTAATACCCAATATCTAATACCGAAAGGAGAGTTTAGATGCGCCAGACCGTCCCTGCCCAGGGCCGACGCCCATTTCTCAGCAAGCGCCTGCGGGAGAACCTGAAGGGCTATCTCTTCATTCTGCCCTGGCTGATTGCTCTGCTCGTCTTCAACGCCTACCCGATCCTCGCCTCCCTCTTTTTCGCGCTCACCGATTACAACGTACTCAATCCGCCGACCTGGGCGGGGCTGGGCAATTTCCAGACGATGTTCAGCAAAGACCCGCTCTTCTGGAAGGCGGTCTGGAATACAGTCTACTACTCGGTGCTGTCGGTTCCCCTGCAACTGATCTTTGCCCTGGCCCTGGCTTTGCTCTTGAATGGGCGCAGTTGGGGCATTGGTATCTTTCGGACAATCTATTACCTGCCCGGTCTGATGCCCGCGGTGGCGACGGCCCTGCTCTGGTATGTGCTGCTCGATCCCCGGCTGGGGCTGATCAACTCCGGGCTGGTGGCGCTGGGGCTGCCCCGCCTGGGCTGGATGCGCAGCGCGGATTGGTCCAAACCGGCGCTGATTCTCATCGCCATTTGGAGCGGCAGCGGCGTGCCTATGCTGATCTTTCTGGCCGGTCTGCGTGATATCCCCAAGACGCTGCTGGAAGCCGCCACCATCGACGGCGCGACAGCCTGGAAACGCTTCTGGTTTGTGGTTCTGCCGCTGCTGTCTCCCACCATCTTTTTTAATCTCCTGATCGGCATTATCAATTCATTTCAGGTTTTTACCGTGGCCTTTATCGCCAGCGAAGCCAGCGCCAGCGGCAACAATATCGGGCCGCTCAATTCGATGCTGATGTATATGATCCATCTCTACCGCAACGCCTTTCGCTATTACCAGATGGGCTACGCTTCGGCGTTGGCCCTGCTGATGCTGATTGTGCTGCTGCTCCTGGCCCTGCTCCTGGCCCGCTCGTCCAGCCTGTGGGTCTATTACGAAGCGGGTGAACGAGCGTAATAGGGGGAGATTCACCGCGGAGGCGCGGAGAGCGCGGAGAGTGCCAGAGAAACGAAGCGGGTGAACGGGCGTAGAGAGATTCACCGCGGAGGCGCGGAGAGCAAATCCGTCAATTCTGTAATCCGTGTTCTACAGATTTTTCCGGTTTTGACTGGTTCCCAAGGAGACAAAACTGATGGCCCAAACGCTGTCCAAGAGCCGTCCCCTGCCCGTCTATAACAAACGGCTGGCCTATGCGCGCCGACTGCTGATCTCCGCATTCAACTACACCGTGCTATCAGCGGTGGCCCTGCTTTTCATTATTCCTTTTCTCTGGTTGGTGCTCACCTCCCTCAAGCCGCTGAATCAGGTCTTTACTGACCCAATCCGCTGGCTGCCGGACCCGGTGATGTGGCAGAACTACGTAACAGCCTTGACCAGTCCAGCTTTTCAGTTTGTGCTTCTGCTGCGCAATACCCTTTTCTACGCTGGGGTATCGACTGTAGGGGTGACAATCTCGTCAGCGATTGTCGCCTACGGCTTTGCCCGTCTGCGTTTCTGGGGCAAGGATACCCTCTTTGTCATCACTTTGGCGACAATGATGCTGCCGGGAATTGTGACCCTCATCCCCACGTATGTGCTCTTTCGTCAATTCGGCTGGGTGGGGAGCTATGCCCCGCTGATTGTGCCCCACTTCTTCGGCGGCGCATTCAATATCTTCCTCCTGCGCCAGTTCCTGCTGACGATCCCCTGGGATTTCACCGACGCGGCCCTGGTGGATGGCGCGGGCGAATTCACGATTCTCTGGCGCATTATGCTGCCGTTGGTCAAGCCAGCCCTGCTGGTTGTGGCTGTGCTTCACTTTATGTTCGCCTGGAACGATTTCTTGGGGCCGCTCATCTATCTGGATGAATCGAAAGAATACCCGCTGGTTCTGGGACTCTACGCCTTCCAGACCCGCTTCGGCATTCAATGGCATCTGCTGATGGCGGCCACTCTCTCTACCACCTTCCCGCTGATTCTGCTCTTTTTTGCGGCCCAGCGCTATTTTATCGAGGGCATTACCCTGGGCGGGGTGAAAGGCTGATGGCAATGGAGAAAGTTCGTCTGGCCCTGCTCGGCTGCGGCGACGTGGCCCAACGGGATTATCTGCCCGAATTTCACCGCTTGACCGACCGGGCCGCAATCGTCGCCGTCTGTGGGCGTAGCCCCGACCGCGCCCGCCGTGTGGCAGAGGAATATGCCATTCCCGCCTGGTACACGGACTACGAACAGATGCTGGCCGAGAGCGACGCCCAGGCGGTCATCAATCTTACGCCCATTCAACTCCACACAGAGACGACCCTCGCCGCGCTGCGTGCGGGCAAGCACGTCTACACGGAAAAGCCCATTGCCTCCACAGTGGCCGATGCCCAGCGCATCCGCCAGGCAGCCGAGAGCCGGGGGCTGGTGCTTGTTTGCGCGCCCTGTGTGCTGCTCTTTCCCCAAGTGCGTTATGCCCAGGAGCAGTTGGCGACAGGACGCCTGGGAGCGATCTTCTCGGCGCGGGCCTATGCCCATATGGGTGTGCCGCCCTGGCGCGGCTACACATCCGACCCGACGCCCTTCTTCGCCCAGGGCGGCGGGCCAGCTTTCGATATGGGCGTCTATCCCCTGCACGTTCTCACCGGGCTGCTCGGCCCCGTGCACCGGGTGACAGCCTTCGTCGGCAAGGCGCTCGATAGCTTTGTGGTGGAGGATGGCCCGTTTGAGGGCAAACGGGTGGCGGTGGAGGCCGACGACAACTGGCAGATGCTCCTCGACTTTGGCGGCGGGCTGCTGGCCAGCCTGGCCGCCAACAGTTGCGTGCTGGGCAGCCGCGCCCCCCAGGTGGAGATTCACGGCCTATTGGGAAGCCTGGCCCTGAACCCCATCGACGTGGGGGCGCCCCTGCAGATGCTGCGGGCAGGAGAGGGCTGGCAATCCATCGATCCGCCGCGCACGGGCCGGGCCGCCGGACCGGATCACCATTTGGGCATTGAGCATCTGGTGGAATGTATCGAAACGGGCCGCCAACCCATCCTCAGCGCGGCCCACGCGCTGCACGTCATCGACGTTCTTGAGAAAGCGGCCCGCTCCTCGCAAGGGGGGCGCGCTCTTGCCATCGAACATTTCTTCAAGAGGAAGTAACGATCCAGCCCAGCCAAAAGCGAACGCAGATCAGCGCAGATCAATTCAAATCATGAAAATCTGCGTCCCTTCTTTCTCTTAGCCCAACCGTTACAGGAGGATAGACCAATGAACACTCCCTTGCGCGCCGGTCTCGTCGGTTGCGGCAGCCTTTCCCAACGGGGCATTCTGCCCCATCTCAGCCTGTCCGACGCCCAACAAAAAGTGCGTCTGGTCGCCGTCGTGGATGCGGTGGCGGAGCGAGCGCAGCAGACGGCGGAACGCTACGGCGTTGCGGCCCACTTCACCGCCATCGAGGAGATGCTGGCCCAGGTGGAGTTGGACCTGGCGCTGATCATCACGCCGATTCAGTATCACTACGCCAATGCCCTGGCCGCCATCGCAGCGGGCAAACACGTCTACGTGCAAAAGGCGATGGCGACCACTCTAGCCGACGCCGACGCCCTGCTGTCCGCCCGCGACCGCATGGGTGTCAAACTGGCCGCCGCGCCCGGTTTTGAACTCTTCCCCACCACAGCCCAGATGCGGGAGATTGTGGCCGGGGGCGAATTGGGCCGGGTGGCGGTGGCGATGACTTACACGCTGGGTTTCGGCCACGAATTCGAGCCGATCCGCGGCGGCCAGAGCGCGCTGGAAGCCATCAACCCGGCCTGGTACTACCGCCCCGGCGCGGGTCCCCTGCCCGATGTGACGGTCTACGCCCTGCAACTGGCGACGAGTGTTCTCGGCCCCGTGCGCCGGGTGACGGCCCTGGGCAACCGCATCCAGCCCCGGCGGGAGTGGCAGGGCCAGACAATCGACGTGCAGGTAGACGACAATACTCTGCTGCTGATGGAGTTTGCCTCCGGCGCGCTGGGCACGGCGGTGGGGTCCAATTCAAAGGGCAGCCCGCGCATCCCCTGGGGCGGGTTGGGGCTATACGGCACGCAAGGCAGCCTGGAGGTGACGGAGGTCAACAACGCCAGCGGCTATCCCCTGGCCTTTGACGTGCGCGCCGCCCGCAGCTACCAGAGCCGCACCGAACTGGACGCCCAGCCCTATTTGACGGGTGAGCACCTGACGATGC
Source organism: Chloroflexota bacterium (assembly GCA_016199425.1). GTDB lineage: Bacteria > Chloroflexota > Anaerolineae > Caldilineales > Caldilineaceae > JACQGT01. Next base: position 794 of record JACQGT010000596.1, on the reverse strand, counting down.
AAGAACCTCACGTCTACGCCGACATCCTGGACCTGGTCGACGCTATTCAAGAGAATCGCGCGCCCCGGGCCTCTGGCGAGCAGGCCCGCCATGTGGTCGAAATCATCGAGAAAGCCCTGCTGGCCGCGGCTACGGGCCAAACACAGGCGCTGCAGTCGAGCTTCTGAGTAGGGACAGGCCCCCGTGTCCGTCAGCCTTGTGCTTGTCCGTTACGGACGGACACGGGGGGGCCGCCTCTACGTGCGTCCCTCACACCTGTCCGTCTGCCCCGCACCCGCAACCCGCCACTTGCCATCTGCAACCTGCAACTTGCAACCTGCCCCACCTTCCCGTATCATACCGCACATCTGATCACCTCCTTACCCTATCCACGAGGCGATTGCAATGCTTCGACTCCACCAACTCCATCGGGACGCGCTGGTGCGCGGCATCCGCGGCGACGGCCCGGTGACGATTGTCGACATCCAGCGCTACGGCGAACAGGCAGCCGAAGTCATCTTCAAGGATCGCAGCGGCCAGGTCCACACCCAACTCCTCTTTCAGGAGCACGAAGCCGAACTGGAATTGGTCACTGGCGGCCAGCCCTGGCGTTTCGACGCCGACGGCGGCCTGCTGCGTCTGGTCTCCGAGGCCAACCGGGTACGTCTGGCCCATCTTTTTGACCCCTACCTGGCCGTGCATACCTCCCAGGTGGAACCCCTGCCCCACCAGATCAGCGCTGTTTACGAGATAATGCTGCGCCGCCAGCCCCTGCGCTTTCTCCTGGCCGACGACCCCGGCGCGGGCAAGACGAT
>JACQGT010000593.1 GCA_016199425.1 Chloroflexota bacterium | reverse complement strand
GCCCCCGCGTCGATCAGCCGTGTACACACGCCGTCCGCATCGTCAGCGGGAACAATCAGATCGTAGCCCGGCACGTCGTAGCGTTCCTGGCGGAGAACAGTCACGGCGTCAGCCGTGTCGAATGTGTCGTCATTGGCCGGCGCGTCCACCCCCGCCGCCTGCAAAACGGCAGACGCCTGCGCACCCATCACCCGCAAGCGACGGAACTCCTGGCTGGCATTGGCTACTTTCACTTTGTCCATAAAGAAAATCTGGCTGCGCAGCTTGCCTGTCAATGCGTCGGCCTGGCCTGACGCGGGCAGCAGCCAGAGTTCCTGCTCGCGGCAGAGGACGGTAAAGACGAACTCAATACGGGCCACCGGGCTGGTCAGCACAGCCAACGCCGCCTGTCCGGGACGCAGCACGGCCACATTGGCCGTCGTCATGCGCTGCAAAAAGTCCACCCGGTCGGTCCCGGTGAGGACGATCGTACCCGCGCCCGCTCTCTCCTGCACAGCCACGCCGGTTACGAGGGCGGTGTATTCCCGTTCGTTGATAAGGATTGTCATTGTCGACATAACTTTCCTCCCGCGAATGTCATTACCACATCTCTGAAAAACGGCTGGCACTTGCGATGATCATACAGCCCCTACTGGCTCCCGTCAAGCAGGCGGCGTTACTGTCGCGTATACCTCCCCACAAACTCCATCACCAGCCAGAACATCGCCTGCCCCGCTTCGGTGATGTCGTCCCCGATCTGCAAGTAGTGGCTCACGTCCCGGTAGTAGAAGACCTCCACCGGCACGCCCGCGGCCCGCAATGCGGCCTCCAACTGGTAGGCCTGTTCGATGGGAATGATGGCGTCGGCGTCCGTGTGGATGATGAGCGTGGGTGGCAGGTGGGCCGCGGTGTAGACCGGCGAAAAACGCAGAAAGGGCACCGGGTGGATATTGGCCGCGCCCAGGGCCGGGATCACCAGCCCATAGGGATCGGGAATCTCCAGTTTGCCCGCGTAGAAATCCGCGCTGCCGGTGAAGGCGTTGCTGATTCCCCCCACCGTTACCCAGGCGCTGAACTGATCCCGCTCGTCGCGCAACAGCCGGTGCAGAATAGCGCTGCTAAAGCTGCCCCCCATCGCCACCCCGGGCGCATCGGCCACCACCACCCCCAGCAGACCGCGCCGGGCCAGATGCAGCGCGACCCGGGCATCCTCGGCGTGGGCCTGGACGTCCAGCCCACGGCTGCCGCTGGGCGAGATGGCGACGACTGTATAGCCCAGCGCGGCAAAGGCCACGCTCACCGGCTGCCAACCGTCGATGACGCCAGGGAAGACGCCGAAGATCAGCGGCGGCGGCTCGTTACCCCCGGTCAGGGGATGGTAGACGCGCAGGGTGTCGATGAGCGCTCCCTCCCGCTGGAAGGAGAAGGCTTGCCCCCAGGCCACCGACCCGGCGGGGAAGGGCGCTGACGCGGTATACGGCTCCCCGGCAGATAGTCGAACCGCAGCGCCCAGATCGTCCGGCAGGGGCGCGGCCACGTGACGCTGGACGATCAACCGGGGCGCAACAGCCACCTTTTCCGCTTCGACTGTGACCAGCCAGGGCACGCCCCACGCCCCGGTCAGCGCAGTCTCGTCGCTCTCCGGCCCCACCCCGGCCACCACATACTGGCCTGGCGGCACGCCGTCGATGCGATAGCGCCCGTCGCTGTCGGTTGTCGTGGCGTGGGGACGGCCTGTGCGCTCGGCCACCAACACCGAAACGCCCGGCGCGGGGCCGCCCTCCATCCACACTTCGCCGCGGATTGAGCCGACAGATACGGGGGCCGCTGCGATCGTTCCCCCGCGCAACTGCTGCTCAAGCAGATAGCCGATGACATTGCCTTCGGCGCTGGGCGCGCAGGCGGACAAGAGCAGGGCGACGAAGAATATCCACAGATAGTTTGTACTCAATCTCAGCATAAAGTATTCCCGCGGGACAAAAGCCGGTGTGGATTTCCTGAACGGTATCCGATCTTCTGGTATGACATCGAGTGCTGTTTGTTCGGAATATCGTAGGGGCGCAGCAAGCAGCGCCCCTACGGATCCATTCTACGCTTGACGCGTCAATAGCACACCTGTCACTCTACAAGAGTGGCCTACGAATGTCAATCATTCCTCTCTGCCCACAATTCCTTTGGTTCGACGGTTTACGAAAAATTTGCCAGCCCACCGGACAAAACGGTATACTATTCGTCTGTTATCCACACAAAAGAAGTTGAACTTCTCAGAGAAGTTGAACTTCTGGCATCCACACCCACAAGCGGGGTTGCATGACTATCGGTTACTATCGTTTTCCAACCATTCACAACGAACGCATTGCTTTCGTCTCCGACGACGATCTCTGGGAAGTACACGTCTCCGGCGGCGTGGCCCGGCGGCTGACCGCCAATCTGGGCAATGTTACCTATCCCTTCTATTCACCCGACGGCGCGTGGCTGGCCTTTGTGGGCCGCGAAGAAGGCAACTCGGAAATCTACGTCATGCCCGCCGGGGGGGGCGAGGCCCGGCGGTTGACCTATCTGGGCAGCGACTGCCGGGTATTGGGCTGGAGCCAGGACGCTGCATCCATTCTCTTTATGTCCGCCTACGGCCAGGCCCAGCGGGGCGAATACGAAATTTATCGCATTGCGGCGGACGCCCGGAACGGCGCAGTGGAAAAACTGGACTTCGGCCCGGCCCGCTCGGTGGATTTTGGACCGGGCGGCGGGGTTGTGTTGGGGCGCAACACCGGCGATCCGGCCCGCTGGAAACGCTACCGGGGCGGCACCGCCGGCCATCTCTGGATCGACCGCAACGGCGACGGGGATTTCCAGCGCTTCCTGCCGGAGATGGCGGGCAACATCGCCTCTCCTATGTGGATTGTCAACGGCGAGGCCGCGGGGCGCATCTTTTTTATCAGCGATCACGAAGGCATCGGTAATCTCTACAGCGCCCGGCCCGACGGCAG
>JACQGT010000589.1 GCA_016199425.1 Chloroflexota bacterium | reverse complement strand
GTCTACCCGCTTGGTTTCGATACGGCGGGAAACAGCACCCGCCTACTCAACCGGCGCTGGTCCTCAATAGTCACACTAACTGACAAGGAGCAGACGAATGCCAATCCAACTCCCGGTTGAAAAATGGAGCGGCGCGGTGCGGGAAGTTACTCTGGGCGCTGGACCCGCAGAGGGAGGCAGCCGCTCCCGCATAGTGACTGTGGGCGGCGAGACGACCCTGCCCTTTCTCCATTTCGAGGGCAAAATCCCCCACCCGCCCCAGGTGGCGCTGGAGATCAAAAGCCGCCGGCCCGCCGACTGGTCGCCCCTGCTGTTGGAGACGTGGGGCGACGCAGCCAGGGACCCGGCCGCCTGGGCCGCCGCGGCCGAGCGGGCCGGCGCGGACCTGATTCTGCTCACTCTCGACCTGGCCGATTCCCCAGCCGAGGCCCAGAAGACCGTCGCCAGTGTCCTGCAAGCCACAGGTCTGCCGCTGATCGTCTTCGGCCCCGGCCAGGTGGAGAAGGACAACGAACTCCTCGTCGCTGTGGCCGAGTCTGCCAAAGGCGAGCGGCTGGTGCTGGGCGTCTGCGAGGAGAAGAACTACCGCACGATTGTGGCCGCAGCCCTGGCCCACGGCCATCTGGTCAACAGCCGCACGCCGATGGATGTGAACCTCTCCAAGCAGCTCATCATTCTCATCCACGATATGGGGATGCCCCTGGACCGCATTCTGATGGACCCCTCCACCGGCGCGCTGGGCTACGGCATCGAGTACGGCTATTCGGTGATGGAACGTCTGCGCATTGCCGCCCTGCAAGGGGACAAGATGACCCAGCAGCCCATTCTGGTCACCCCTGGCGAAGAGGCGTGGAAAACCAAAGAGGGCAAAGTGGGCACAGACGTTCCCGCCGAATGGGGCGACTGGTGCGAGCGGGCCATCCACTGGGAGACGCTGACCGCCACAACCCTCATCCATTCCGGGGCCGACGTCGTTGTGGTGCGTCACCCGGAAAGTCTGGTGCGGATTCAACGGACAGTGGGCGCGTTGATGACGGAGAAACAGGCGGAGATGGCGATGGCGTAAAGATGCAAAGAGACGAAACGACTCTCTACTGGCCGAGGCGTGAAACGTGAAACGTGAATTTGTCCGTCGATCTCACGTTTCACGAGTCACGTTTCCCTGGCGAAGTCTTTTTGCTTTATCGAGTAGCGATCATTCGATAGGAGCTATCAATGGCACTAACCGGTCTTCAAATATACAAACTCCTGCCCCAGACCAACTGTAAGGAGTGTAATTTTCCCACCTGTCTGGCTTTTGCTATGAAACTGGCGGCCAAACAGGCCGAACTGGCCGCCTGCCCTTACGTGAGCGACGAAGCCAAAGGCCAATTGGAGACGGCAGCCGCGCCCCCCATCCGCCTGGTTACTGTCAGCAGCAACGGCCACAAAGTGGCCGCGGGCAACGAGACGGTCCTCTTCCGTCACGAGAAGACCTTCTACCACCCGCCGGGTCTCTTTGTGCGGGTGCGGGACAGCCAACCCGTGGCCGAAGTCGGGGCACTGGCGGCCCAGGTGGCGGGTTACACTGTGGATTACGTGGGCATGGACCTGGCCTTCGATGGGATGGCTGCGCAGAGCGATACAGGCGACCCGAACGCTTTCGCCCGCTGTGTGGCTGCGGTGCGCCAGGTCAACGATGGCGCGCTGATTCTGATGAGCGAAGACCCGGCGGTGCTGCAAGCCGGTCTCGATGCCGCGCCCGGCGCTGTGCCCCTGCTCTACGGTGCCAACCGCGAGAACTGGTCGGCTCTGGGCAAAGTGGCAAAGGAAGCCAAAGCGCCTCTGGCCCTGCGCAGCCGGGACGGTCTGGACGAACTGGCCGAAGTCAGCAAGAAGTTGCAGGCAGCAGGTGTGCAGGACCTGGTGCTGGACCCGGGCCGGCGCGACTTCTGCGGCTCTCTTGCCGCGGTGACCCAACTGCGACGGCTGGCGCTCAAACACGGGGCGCGGGATCTGGGCTTCCCTCTCATTGCCTTTCCCGGCGAAGGGGCCGAGACCCCCGCCGACGAGGCAGCCCTGGCCGCCCAGTTCATCGCCAAGTATGCGGGCTTTGTGGTGCTGGACCAGTTCAGCCCGGCCCTGGCCTACCCGTTGCTGGTGCTGCGCGCCAATATCTTCACGGACCCCCAGAAGCCGATTCAGGTGCAGCCGGGGCTGTACGAGATCAACAACCCGCAAGCCGGCGACCCGCTGATGGTGACCACCAATTTCTCCATCACCTATTTCAGCGTCGCCAACGAAGTGGACAGCTCCGGCCATCCGGGCTGGCTGCTGGTGGCCGACGCCGAAGGCATGAGCGTTCTCACTGCCTGGGCCGCGGGCAAATTCGACGCCTCCACCATCGCCAAAGCCGTGCAGACCACAAATGTGGCCGACAAAATCAGCCATCGCAAGCTGATCATCCCCGGCCAGGTGGCGGTTCTCTCCGGCGATCTGGAGGAAGAGCTGCCCGGCTGGGAGATTGCAGTGGGTCCACGGGAAGCTGTGGATCTGCCGGGGTATCTGAAAGTGATGGCATAGAAGGGATGTATTGCGTATTGCGTATTC
>JACQGT010000613.1 GCA_016199425.1 Chloroflexota bacterium | reverse complement strand
GGTCGGACTGTCAGTCCGACCTACGTGTTATCGGACTGACAGTCCGACCTACGTGTTATCGGACTGACAGTCCGACCTACAATTGGGCGTTTTGCGCTTTTGACAATCCGCCAGCCTCGTGTTAGACTTGCCCAGTCACGCCCAATCATTCGACGATTCCGGTGTACAATGAACCAGCACAAAAGTTGCAGCAGTCTATTGAGGAAAAGCCCCGAGCAGTAGCCAGACAGTGTCTGGACCTTTGCGCGTGGGCAGGGTGCAAGTAATTCACCCCAACTATGCAAGGCTCTCCGGACGGAGGGCCTTTTTTGTTTGTCGTGAATTCTCTACAGATAGAAGCACTCACAATGTACACTCCAGCGGTCAATCGGGAAAATGATACTGCCGTCCTGCACCGGATGATGCAGGTCAACAACTTTGCCATCCTCGTCACCAGCGCCGGCGGCGCGCCGGTGGCCACCCATCTGCCGGTGGTGCTACACCCGGGACGAGGTGAGCAGGGCGTGCTGGTAGCCCATCTGGCCCGCGCCAATCCCCAATGGCGACACTTTCAGCCGGGGCGGGAGGTGCTGGTGATTTTTCAGGACGCCCACGCCTACGTCTCGCCCTCCTATTACACACCCGCTTTCAGCGTGCCCACGTGGAATTACAGCGCGGTCCACGCCTACGGTATCCCGCAGATTGTGGATGAACCAGCCGCTGTGATGGCGATGCTGGACGAACTGGTGGGGGTTTACGAGCAGGGCCGACCTGCCCCTTATGCGGCGGATTGGAGCGACGAACGGGCTGTCAATCTGACCGGCGGTATTGTCGCCTTTGCTATCACAATCACGCGGCTGGAGGGCAAGCGCAAGCTGAGCCAGAATCGCAGCGTCGCCGACCGGCAAGGGGTGATCGACGCTTTGGCAAATGGAAACCCGAACGAACAAAAAGTAGCCGCGGCGATGACCGCGGACCTGGCACAACTTCAGGAGGTACACTGATGTACAAAGCAGGCATTGCCGGCGCGTCCGGCTACACAGGCTACGAATTGCTCAAGTTGATCCACCGCCACCCCCAGTTGGAGGTGGGTTGGCTGACCAGCGAGAGCAGTGCGGGCGGCGTTTTCAGCGATCTCTATCCGGTGGATTGGGATTACCCTCTCATCTCTCTGGAAGAGGCCCTGGCCCGGGTGGGCGAGGTAGATGTCGTCTTTCTCTGCCTGCCCCACGCGGCGTCGATGGAGGCGGTCAAGTCCTTCTACGATACGGGCACGCTGGCAATCGACCTCAGCGCGGACTTCCGCCTGAGCGACCCGGCTGTCTACACCCGCTGGTATGGCCTGGAACACACGGCCCAGGAACTCTTGCGGGTGGCCCGCTACGGTCTGTGTGAACTCTACCGGGAGAAGATCCGGGGCGGCCAACTGATCGCCGTGCCGGGCTGCTACCCGACCAGCGTCAATTTGGGCCTCTATCCTCTGGCAAAGGCTGGCTGGCTGGGGGATCGGGTGATTGTGGATTCCAAGAGCGGCATTTCTGGTGCGGGACGTAAACCCAAGCTGAACTACCACTTTGTCGAAGCCAACGAGAACATCACCCCTTACAGCGTGGGCTATCGCCACCGCCACGTGGCCGAGATGGAGCAGGTACTCAACAGCGCCAATGGGAAGAAGCACGACACCCGCTTCCTGTTCACGCCCCACCTGCTACCGGTGAACCGGGGCATTCTCAGCACAATTTATGTGGACGTGCCCGCGGGCGTGACAGAAAACCAGATTCGCGACCTCTACGCCGAGAGCTACGACGGCGAACCCTTTATCCATCTGCTTCAGCCGGGCCAACAGGCCAGCCTGAGCCATACGGTCAACACCAATCGCTGCGCCATCGCCATCACGCCCGCGGACCCTTCCCGGCCCAACGGCACGGAGTATATTGTCACCGCCAGCCTGGACAATCTGATCAAAGGGGCGAGCGGGCAGGCGCTGCAGAATTTTAATATCGTGGCTGGCCTGGACGAGACTGCCGGGCTGCTGTGAAAGACACGCGATGAGTGAGCTATCCTCCGGTTTGGCGCTTCTCGAAGGTCAGGTCTCTGTAGCCGCAGCCTTGCAGTCACCCTATCGGGATGTGCAGGTGGTTTATGTGCGGGCGGAGCGGGACGACCCTTCGACAAGCTCAGGACACCGCCGGGCGCTGCGCTGGCTGGAACACCGGGCGCGGGAAGCGGGTGTGCCGGTGGAGCGCAAGGCGGGCGAGGAGATCGACGCCCTGGCCGAAGGAAGCAGCCACGGCGGGGTGGTGGCGCTGGTGGGTGAACGGCGCACGCTCGCACTGGCCGATCTACTGCCCGCCGATCGACCCGCCTTTGTGGTGATGCTGGACGGGATCGAGGACCCCTTCAACTTCGGCCAGGCGCTGCGCTCGCTCTATGCGGCCGGGGTGGATGGGCTGGTGCTGCGTCCGCGCAACTGGCTGAGCGCGGCGGCCACAGTGGCCCGCTCTTCGGCGGGGGCGTCGGAACTGATCCCCACAGCGATTGCCGAGACAGCGGAGGAGGCGGCTAGCTTTTTTCAACCGGCCGGGCTTTCCATCGCCTGCGCTGCTGAAGAAGAGGCGGTACCGGTTTTCCAGGCCGACCTGACCCGACCTCTTTTCCTGCTCATCGGCGGGGAGAAGCGGGGCATCACCCGCTCCTTTCTGCGCCAGGCCGACCTGCGCCTGGCGATTCCCTACGGGCGGGAGTTCCGCCACTCCCTGGGCGTGACGGCGGCGGCGGCCATTTTAGGCTACGAAGTGATGCGGCAGCGGGGGGAAGATGAAGGGATGACAGGATGAAGGGATGATGGGGTATCGTAGGTTGGGTTCTCCCGGCATGAGAACATTGCCTGCGATGCAACGTGCGCCGGGAGAACCCAACAGGTGTGCTGCGCGACTTGCCACCTGCCACTTGCAATTTGCCACAAATCCGAAGGAAAGTAGTGTGAACGAACAGAGCAGCCCCCAAACGATTGAGATGAAAGCGCCCGCCGAGGACCGCTATGTAGTTGTGTTGAAGGTGGGCGGCAATGAATTGGACGACGACACTTTTTTGTACGGTCTGGCGAAGGCAGTGCAGTCGCTCCAGGCCGGCGGCAAACAGCCGGTGATCGTCCACGGCGGCGGCCAGGCCATCGCCGAGATGCAGGCCAAACTGGGCTTGAAGACCCAATTTCTCGACGGCCTGCGCGTCACCAGCGACGCGGATGTGGATGTAGTGGAGATGGTGCTGAGCGGGCTGATCAACAAACGTATCGTGCGCGCTCTGCTCAGTGAACACATCCAGGCCGCGGGCATCAGCGGTGTGGATAACGGAACCGTCTACGTGGAAAAGATGTGGCATCCCGCCGGCGATCTGGGCCGTGTGGGGGAAGTGCAGGATGTGGACCTGCGCCTGATCAAAGCGCTCTTCGCGGCGGAGATTGTGCCGGTCATCAGCCCGGTCAGCTTGGGGGCTTACGACGCCAAAAGCTACAACGTCAACGCCGATCACGTGGCCGCGGCCGTGGCGGCCAAACTGGGAGCGATCCGCCTCGTCTTTGTCAGCAACGTGCCGGGCGTCCTCATCGCCGACCGGGTGGTGCGGGCTGTCACCGCTGAGCAGGCCGAAGCGTGGATTGCCGACGGCAACATCTTTGGCGGGATGGTTCCCAAAGTGCGCAGCGCTATTGAAGCAGTCAAGCAGGGTGTGGCCCAGGCGGTGATCACAAACATCGCCGGGGTGCAGGAAGAGAGCGGGACGGGAATTATTGGGGGGAAGGGAAGTTGAGTGGAGAGCCAGCGGAACGTCGTTAACGAGGGGTGATGGGGTGATGAGATGATGGGGGAGTACCGGCCATCATCTCATCATCCCATCACCCCACCACCCAGGGGAGAAAAGTTACGTGAACACCCAAGAAATCATCCAAAACGAACAAGACTACATCCTCGGCGTCTACAGCCGCCCGCCTTTTGTGTTGGAACGAGGGCAGGGCAGCACTGTCTACGACAGCGAGGGCAAAGCCTATCTGGACTGCGTGGCGGGCATCGCCGTCAATGTGCTGGGCTACAGCGATCCCGGCGTCAACCAGGCCAT
>JACQGT010000065.1 GCA_016199425.1 Chloroflexota bacterium | reverse complement strand
GCGTATCGAAATCAAGCGAACGGGTCTACCCGCTTGGTTTCGATACGGCGGGAAACAGCACCCGCCTACCCTTCGACAGGCTCAGGGCACCGCTCAACCGGCGCTAGTCCTGTAGTTATTTCTGATGATTGTATCATAGGATGAAAGAAGTCCGACTGTAGAAGTCCGACTTTTTCTGAAAAGTCGGACTTCTTTGAATCAAAAACAAGACGGCAACGACGCCACTTGCATCAAAGCCAATGGCACACGCCATTGGCTTTTGTATAGGAAGACACTGAAGACTTCTATGGATGCCCGCATCGAACGCTGCCCCCATCTGACCGAACGGGATGTGGCCCTACTCTATCGGGTGGAGCAGGGACTGCATTTGACCGCCGACGTGAGCCGGGCCGATGTGCTGCTCTTTTGTGAGTGGAACGCCAGCCAACTCCTGGTCGGTTGCCACGCTGTGCCCCGTTCTATCTCCTCCATCTACGTCAACGAAGCCACCGGACGGGTCTACGAAGCCAAAGAGCATCCATTGGTCTTGCGCGCCCTGACTTCCGACAGACCGGGGACCCAGGCCAAGCAGGTCTTGAGCAGCGGCGCACCGGTCATCCAGCAGGTCTATCCCATCCACAACGCGGCCAATCGGGTCATTGCCGCGCTGCTGGTGGAGACGAATCTGATCGAATTTGAGCGCCAGCGCCGTCGTGACAAAACCTTTCGCCGGGCGGTGGGCTGGCTGCACGGGATGGCTGTGCGGGGCGAGATCGAAATCCCCGAACCCATCAGCCGCTTTGAATCGCTGGACGGTATTTACGTCGTCGATGAGCATTCCGACATCTGCTATATGAGCGGCATCGCCACCAATCTGTTTCGCACGATTGGGCTGGCAACCGAACTGCGCGGACGGCACGTCTCTGCCCTGGAATCCATTGACGCGCAACTGGTGGACAACGCTATGCAGGCCAACCGCTGTGTGGAACTGCGCCACGAGTCGGAGGAGGATGGCCGGGTCTGGGTGCGCACAGTCCTACCCCTGCGCGCGCCACCCACGAGCTGGCAGCGCACCCGTCGCCAGGTGGAGCGGCACCTGCCCTGGCGACAGGCGGCTACGTCGGAGAAAGCGCCCCAGGTAGACGGCGCGCTGGTGATGGTCCACAACCGCACCGAGGCGGTGCAAAAAGAGCGGGAACTGAACGTCAAGTCCGCGATGATTCAGGAAGTCCATCACCGGGTCAAAAACAACTTGCAGACGATTGCCGCCATCCTGCGCATCCAGGCCCGGCGCTGCGAGAGCGACGAAGCCCGCCAGCATCTGGGCGACGCGGTCAACCGCATCCTGAGTATGTCGGTGATCCACGAATATCTGAGCCAGGACGAACACCGGGCCATCAACATCCGAGACCTCTGCCAGCGCATCATCAGCCAGGCCCAGCAGGTGGCGGTCAATCCCAGCCAGCAGGTTGCCATCGACGTGACGGGGCCGAACATTCGCCTGCCCGCTGGCCAGGCCACCGCGGCCGCGCTGGTGGTGAACGAGCTGCTGCTCAACGCTATCGAGCACGGTCTGCACGGGCGCAGTCAGGGCCAGGTGCTGATTCAACTGGAGGACCTGGGCGACAGAGTGCGTCTACTGGTGGAGGATGACGGTCTGGGCCTGCCCGATGATTTTCAGCCGACCCAAAGCCGCAGCCTGGGATTGCAGATCATCAACACCCTCGTCACCGACGATCTGAAAGGGCAGTTGGTTTTTGAACCGGTGCACAGCGCCGCTGACGGCGAAGGGGCAGACAGCGGCCCGCGGGGGACGCGGGTCGTCGTCGCCTTTCCCAAACGGTCGTCTATGGCGGAGCCGTCGGTGAGTTGAAGTAGACGCGTTACAACCGGCACACTATTCTATTGTCTGTCTGCCGCTTGTGATAAAATACCATCCCGCATTGAACACAGATCAACGGTGCGCAGAGGAAAGTTTGCAGAGAAAAATTGAGGAGAGAAGACGTGGAGCGAACACGAATTATCATTGCTGATGACGAGTCGCTCATCCGCATGGACCTGCGGGAGATGCTGACAAATCTGGGCTATCTCGTCGTGGGGGATGTGGGGGATGGGCGCAGCGCGGTCAATCTGGCCAAAGAACTGCGGCCCGATATTGTGATTATGGACATCAAAATGCCGGATATGGACGGCATCGAGGCGGCGCGTATCCTGACCGAAGAGCGCATCGCACCGGTTCTGCTCCTCAGCGCCTATAGCCAGCAGGAGTTGGTGACCAAAGCGCGAGAAGCGGGCGTGGCCGGCTATCTGGTCAAGCCTTTCCGCGAGAGCGACCTGACCCCGGCCATCGAAGTGGCGCTCTCCCGCTTCAGCGAATTCCGCACCCTGGAACGGGAAGTGGGCGATCTGCGCGAGACTCTGGAAACCCGTAAGATTGTGGAGCGGGCCAAAGGCATACTGATGGACAATCAGGGCTTGAACGAGGCCGAAGCCTTCCGGCGCATCCAGAAGATGAGTATGAACAATCGCAAGCCCATGCGGGCGGTGGCCGAAGCAATTATTCTAGCCCATCAGGTAGGGGAACACTGAGCAGGAGGCCGGGATGAAATTGTCTGTGATTATGCCGGTCTACAACGAAGTCGCCACCCTGGAGGAGATTGTCCGCCGGGTGCGGGCGGTGGATTTGACCGTCAACGGCGACGGCACAAATCCGCTCATCGGCGAGCCAATTGTCATGGAACGGGAAATCGTCGTCGTTGACGACGGCTCCACCGACGGAACCCGAGAGATTCTGGACCGCTGGCGGACGGAAAGCTATCCCGACATCCGCATCATTTTCCACGCCAATAACGGCGGCAAAGGCGCGGCCCTGCGCACAGGCTTCGAAGCGGCCACCGGCGACATTCTGGTGATTCAAGATGCGGACTTGGAGTACGATCCCAGAGATTTCGGCCAACTGCTGCAACCGATTTTGGAGGGGCGTACAGCAGTCGTCTACGGCAGCCGCTTCCTGGGCGGCCCCCGCTCGGCTATGAGTTTGGCTCACACTGTCGGTAACAAGGGGGTCACGCTGCTGACCAATCTGCTTTACGGCACAATTTTGAGCGATATGGAAACCTGCTACAAATGTTTCCGCCGGGATGTGATCGCGGAAATGCCCCTGCGCAGTAGGCGCTTCGAGATCGAGCCGGAACTGACGGCCAAAATCCTCAAGCGGGGCCACTCCATCTTTGAAGTGCCCATCAGTTACAATGGCCGGGAGTTCCACGAAGGCAAAAAGCTCACCTGGCGGGACGGCTTCAGCGCCATCGCCACGCTGATCAAATACCGCTTCGTGGACTGATGGCCGGCCGCATCTACCCCCGCTATTTCCCTGTTCCCATCACCCCGTCTACCTGCGCCGGGGCGCAAGCATTTCTCCTGGCTGCGGCGAAACGGCTGGTCCTGCCCGTTCTCTGCCTGGGCGGGTTTGCCCTGCGTCTGCATCTGCTCTCCGCCTGGCCTTTCCGGGAGGACGAGGCAATGTACAGCGTCTGGGCGCTCCACCTCTGGCGGATCGATCCCTGGGCGTTGACCGTCTGGCCGGACAAGCCGCCCCTTTTCCTTTGGCTGCTGGGCGCAGCCTTCCAGTTTTTTGGCCCGTCCGAGGCAGCGGGCCGTCTGGTCAATATCGCAGCCGACACACTGACAATCGGCGTTGTGGCCGCCACTGGCCGCGTTCTGTGGAATCGACAGGCCGGCCTGTTTGTCGCGGCTGCCTACGCGCTCAATCCCTTCGCTATCAGCTTCGCCCCCACCGCCTACACCGATCCGACTCTCGTTCTCTGGGGCAGTCTGGCCCTCTATGCGGGAGTCACTCGTCGGGCTTTCTCGGCCGGTCTTTGTCTGGCTGCGGCCATCGCCACCAAACAGCAGGGGCTTTTCTACGTGCCGCTAGTTGTGGGGATGATCCTTATCACTCATTCGCCGTTCGCCGTTCGCCATTCGCCATTCGCCATTCATCAGGTAGCAGGCGTCGCCCGGATCGTTTCACGTTTCACGTTTCACGCAATACGCAATACGCAATACGCAATACGCAATCTCCAATCTCCAATCTCCAATCTCCTTTTCGGCTTCGCCCTGCTCTTCCTCCCCATCCTTCTCTGGGACGCGGCCCGCTGGTCGGTCGCCCCGTCGCCCTGGAATTTGAGTGTGCGCAACTACGCACCTCTCGTCCTGCTGCCGCCGGGGGAGTGGGCAGCCCGTGCGCTCCAGTGGGGTAGGCTGAGTTGGTTCCTCGCTGGGAGTTGGGTGGTGATTGGGTATTGGATATTGGGTATTGGATATTGGGGAGTGGCGTCGCGCCGACAAATACCTAATATCCAATACCCAATACCCATTCTCTTCTTCTGGTCCTTCGGCTTTGTCTCTCTACATATCGTTTCCAGTGTGCAAATCTGGGATCGCTATCTGTTGCCGCTGGCTCCTTTCCTGGCGCTGCTGTTCGGGTGGACGACCCAACACCTGACAGGTGCGCAGACAGAAAGAAAACGCGGGGCAAGCGGTCTGTTTCTGCGCACCTGTCAGGTGTTGGGGGTGACGGCGCTGCTCTTTCTACTGCCCCCTGCGTTAACCGCGGCCAAAGGCGGGCTGCCCGTTGGGGCGGATCACGGCGACTACGCGGGGTTGAGCGAGAGCATTGCCTGGCTACAAGCCAATGCCCCCGCCGACGCTGTCGTCTATCACCGGGACGTGGGTTGGCAGTTGCGTTTTGCCTTTTTCGCCGGTTCGCCCGCACAGCCCGACGCTTCCGATTTTGATCTGCGCTGGTTTCCCAACGCGGTCTATCTGGCCGACAACGCGGCCAAAACCGCGGAGCGGCGCAAATTTCTCATCGAACCCACCTGGGCCGTCGTGGATTCAGCGGTTCAGCGTCTACAACAGCGGGAGATCGGCTGGCAAATACGGCTGCGCGCCGCCAACTTCACCCTCTACGAACTGATCAGCCCGCCCGCCCAATCCTGTGACTGGTGTGTCTGCGTTGACCGACGGAAACGCCCCGTCTGGAGCTGGCCGCGCAGCCTGCATTCCTTTGTGGACCGGGCCACGCCGCCGGTATTGCGCCTGGACTATCTGATGCATACGGGCCGCGGTCTACGCGCCGGGGCTGGTCGTGACAGAAATGGCGCTCATCCGCGAGCCGCTCGGATCGGATCACTGCCCGCTGCTGGCGCGGCTGGGGATGGGAAATGGGGGAACGGGAGGCTAAACTGTCCGCTTGGGTGGTGACTTACGGCGCGGGCTGCGCGACAATCGGGGGCGTGGCTGCGTATTGCATCCTGAAAGGAGGCGACAAATGATCGCTATGCGTAGGAAAAAGTGGAGTGAATTGTCCGGCCCGGCCAAAGCGGGCGTCGTTCTGATGACGCTGATTCAGTTCGGCCTGCTCTTTGCGGCCCTGGCCGATATCCGCAGACGGCCCGCGGCGGAAATCAACGGTAGCAAAGTGATGTGGACCGGTCTGGCCTTTGTCAATTTTGTGGGGCCAATCGCCTATTTTGTCAAAGGGCGCAAGCGGTTGCCCGCGGCAACAGAGCCAGTGGCATAACAAAAAAGGCGTGCCGGGTTTTCAAAAACCCGGCACGCCTTTTTTGTTTGGCGAATTTCCCCTCCCCGCGTTAGACTTCCCCCACAACACCCATTCGCCATTCACTATTCACTATTTTTATGCTCCTCTCCCTCCTCGCCTACGCCCTGGCCCTCTGGCTGGGAACATTCCTCCTCGTCCGCGACGGCGCGCGCCCCGCGCCCTGTCTGGCCGGGCTGGGGCTGATCGCATACGGGCTGGCATTGGCTGGTACGCTCCTGGCCGGGCAGAGCAGCGCTGAGACGGCCCGCCTGTTGGTCCGTTTTGCCAACCCCCTCTTTTTCCTGCCCGCCATCCTGTGGGCGGGCACGCTCTCCCATCTGCTGCCGGAGGATGCGCCCTGGCGGGAGCTATTTGTGCGGGGTTGGAATTGGGCATTGCCCTTTGTGCTGCTCATTTTCTACGGGTTGGCCGTGGGCACGGGATGGGTCTTTGACGGGACGGGCGCGGTACAGCCGACCGGCTATCTGCTGGCTGGGCTGGCCGCACTGCTGCCGCTGATCGAAGTATTGATTCTGCTGGGGGTGGGTCTGCTGCGGGCGGGACCCCGCCGCCACGTGGGATTGCTGCTGGTGGCTCTGCTCTTTTTCAGCCTGAGCGCCACTCTGCTGGTGTTGCCCACGGCCTGGCTGCCCCGTGCCTGGCTGCTCCTGGGCATGGGCGTGGACCTGCTGCTGCTGGGCATTGGGGTGGCCGCTTTGGACGCCTTTCAGGAAGGGGAAGCCTGGCTGCCCGGTCTGTTGCGTTCTCTCAGCGCCGCCTTCCTCTATGCGCTCATTTTTGCTACGCCCGTTGCCATCACTGGGGCCACAGCCACAGGCTTTGGCCCCGCGCTGGTGGCCCTGCTGCTGGTCATCGTCACCCTGGCCGTGCTTGCGCCCACGCTGGATACCCCTGTCCAGATTGTGCTGGACAGGCTGGCTTACGCCCGTTTTCCTCGTCTGCGCCGGGTGCAGGCGGAACTGCGCATAGAAGCCCAACGCCAGGTCCGGGTGGCCGACAACCCGTCGGTAGCGGCGCTGGACGCCGACGAATTTGCCCGGCTCACCCGTCGCGCCCTCAGCCATTTCGGCAACCTGCCCAAGCTGGCGACCAGTCCGCTGACCCAATTACGCGCGGTGGAGAGCCGATTGGCCGAGGCCGGGCTGGAGGGCAGCACACTGGAGCGGGCCGCCATTCTTAAAAGCCTGCTGGCTGAGAGTATCGACCGGCTGGCTCCACCGGGCAGCAACGGCGTCGATCCGGCCGCGCTCTTTTCCAGCACAGAGGAGTGGCGCCACTTCAACGCGCTCTACTACCCCTACGTGGCTGGTCTGCGCCCCTACAGCCGGCGCGCCGCCCACGACCATCTCCCTCCCGCCGAGGAGGCCGCGCTGGAATGGTTGCGCGTAGCCGTGCCGGAGCGCACGCTCTACAACTGGCAGAAGGATGCCGCGGCGCTGGTGGCCCAGGATTTGCGCGAAAGAGAAGGGGTGACAGGGTGACAAGTGCAGTTGGTTGGTGCAAATAGATGATGAGATAATGGAAGGTGCGCCATCATCCCATCATCTACCGTTAACGAGTCTGTGTCACCCTGTCACCCCCTCACCCTGTCATCTTTTGGCACTCTTTGGCACTCTTTTTCGTAGACTTGGCACTGTTTTCCGGCGCAGAATGGGGTTGTCGTTTTTCAAACCCATTCGGAAAGGAAGAGTTGCATGACTACCCAAGCGATTTCTCAAACGTTCAATTCGGATCATCTGCGTCGGGCCATCCGTATCGATCTGCTCGGCTGGACTGCGGTGGGCGCGGTGCTGGCAGCGGCCGCCGGTCCGCTGGCGGATCTGCTGGCCCTGCCCGCAAGCTGGATTCTCGGCGTCGGCCTGCTCTTTTTGGTGGGCGCGCCAGTGTGCCTCTGGCTGTTCGAACGACTGACCGGTTACAGCCGCTCTCTGGTGGGCTGGTTCACCCTCTTTAATCTGGACGCGGGGGTGCTGCTCTGGCTGGCATTGCTGATGAGTTGGCTGCCGGTGGACGGCGCGCTCTGGTGGGCCGTGGCTGGCGTGGCGGACCTCTGCCTGATCTTCGGGATCATCCAATTCCTGGCCTGGCGGAAGGGGTGGGGATTGGGAGATTAGAGATTGGCGATTGGACGCCTTCTGACCAATCTCCAATCTCTAATCTTCAGTCTCAGTAGATCGCGAAAGGTATCGAAAACGAGGAGCGAGCATCCTCAGATGCGGCCCCGACTGGACTGAACCGGCATCTGAGGATGCCTACTCCGCACCGAAATCGTGATCTACTGAGTCTCCTCTTTTCTTCTGTATCTCTCCCGGATGTTCGGGATCAGATAGTCGTCAAAGGCTGCATCCACGTCGTGCTGGGGAGACCAGCCCCAATCCCGGCGGGCCGCCGAGTCGTCCAGGTCCGCCGGCCAGGAATCGACGATGGCCTGGCGTTTCAGGTCCGGCGCAAAGGTGATCTGGGCATCGGGGAAAGCCGCCAGCACCCGGTCGCGAATCTCCCCCGCGCTCAGGCTGAAACTGGTTACGTTGTATACCCGACGGGTCAGCTTCTCGGCGGGGGCGTGGGATAGTAGCAGCAACGAGCGCACAGCATCGGGCATTGTCATAAAGGGGATGCGGGCATCTTCGCGGACAAAGCAGGCGTAGGGTTCGCCTTTGGCCGCGGCGTGGAGCATCTCTGGTCCGTAGTCGCTGGTGCCGCCGCTGGGCAGGGTGAAAGCGCTGATCAGCCCCGGAAAGCGCACACAGCGGAAGTCGATGTGTACGGGCGCTTCGGCGGCCAACTGGCGGAAGTGCTTGCTGTAGTAGTTCCCCAGCATCTCCCCGTAGATTTTGTTGCAGCCATACATCGTGCGTGGCTGATTCCACTCAAATTCCCGCACCCGGTTGTAGAGGGCTTTGCTCTCCGGGTCGGGCATCCCGTAGATGGCAATAGAACTGGGAAAGACAAACTGGATGGGGCGGTTGCGCCACTGGCTCTGCTCCGCGGCCAGTTTGAGCAGCGTCAGCATCCCCTCCACATTGACCTGATGGGCCATCTCTGGGCTGAACTCGGCCCGGGTGCTGAGCAGTGCGGCCAGGTGGTAGATGGTGTCGATCTCGTATTCGCTGACCAGCCGGGCCAGCAGATTCGTGTCCAGCATATCCCCCTGGACGTGGGTGGCGAGCGACGCGATGTCCGGCGGCAGCGCCTTCAGGTCCAAAGTCAGCAGGCGGTTGTCGCTGTCTGCGGCCAGATGGTGGATGAGCGCGTGGCCCACCTCGCCGCTGGCCCCAGTGATGAAAATGGCGTGTTTGCGCATGGGCGGGTGCTCCAGTGGGGCGCGATGGACGAAACTGATGACGACGGACAGCAGACCGCGGACCGCAAACGGAGGACGAACGTCAGAGGTACATCGCGGTCCGTCGTCCGCGGTCTGCTGTCAGATTACCCCCAATTCTTTCCCAATCCTCTCGAACGCGGCCAGCCCCACCTCCAAATCCTCCTGGCTATGGGCCGCGCTGTTCATCACCCGGATGCGGGCTTTGCCAGCGGGGACGGTGGGGAAACCAATCGCCATGGCGAAGACGCCCGCGGCAAAGAGACGGCGGCTGAACTCCTGGGCCAGGGGCGCTTCCCCCAGCATCACCGGCACAATCGGCGTCTGGCTCTGCCCCGTGTCGAAGCCCATCTTCTGCAACTCGGCCTTCAGCAGCGCGGTGTTGCTCCACAGCCGCTCCACCCGCTCGGTCGATTCCTGAAGCATCGCGGTCGCTTCGATACAGGCGGCCACATCCGGTGCGGTCATCGCGCTGGAAAAGAGGAAGGGCCGCCCCCGCTGGCGCAGCCAATCCACAATCGTGCGCCGCCCCGCCACCATCCCGCCCACTGCGCCAAAGGCTTTGCTCATCGTGCCCACCTCCACATCCACTCGCCCGTGCAGATGGAAGTGATCGACAATCCCCCGCCCGCCTTCGCCCAGCACGCCCTCGCCGTGGGCGTCGTCCACCATCGACAGACAGCCCGTCTCCTCGGCCACGGCCACAATCTGGTCCAGGGGCGCGATGTCGCCGTCCATACTGAATACGCCGTCGGTGACGATCAACCGGCGACCAGTCGTGGAATTGGCGGCAATTTGGCGGCGCAGATCGGCCACGTCGTTGTGCGCGTAGCGGATCACCTGCGCCCGGCTCAGCCGACAGGCGTCGATGATACTGGCGTGGTTCAGTTCGTCGGAGAAGATGAGGTCGTCTTTGCCCACCAGCGCGGGAATCGTCGCCAGATTGGCCGTAAAGCCGCTCTGAAAGGTGATGCAGGCTTCGGCCTTTTTGAAGGCGGCCAGCTTCTCTTCCAATTCGATGTGCAGGGAGGTGGTCCCGGCGATGGTGCGCACCGCGCCAGGCCCCACGCCGTAATGGTCGATGGCGGCTTTGGCGGCTGCGCGCAGGCGGGGGTGGTTGGCCAACCCCAGATAGTTGTTGGCGCAGAAGTTGAGTTTGCGCCGGCCGTCGATGACGACCCACGCATCCATCGGGGATTCAATCGTGCGGATGGTGTTGTAGAGACCGGCCTCTTTCAGGCGGGCCAATTCTTCGTCGAGCCATGCGACGCCGTTGTCTGTCATGGGGTTGCTCCTTTGGATTGATCAAAAACTGGAGAGATGAAACGCGAGAGCAGACGGCCCTCCTCACGTTTCACCTCTCCAGTTTACAACACAACAGATTTCAAGAAAAACGTAGGGGCGCGTCGTGCTGCGCCCATTCATTGTCGGGGGCAGCAAGCAGCGCCCCAACCACGAAAATTATTTACCCCCCCCGGTGTAGATATCCCCCCCGTAGGTCAACGCGTGCGCGC
>JACQGT010000580.1 GCA_016199425.1 Chloroflexota bacterium | reverse complement strand
GTGGACAGGTGCGTTTGTTACCACCAAATCCTGGCTGCGGTAGGGCTGATAGCCGCTCTTGCTCACCTGAAGCTGGTAGGTGCCCGCGGGAGTGAAGAAGCTGAAGTAGCCATCGCTCCCGGTGGTCTGCGGGTTGATCTGGCCGAAGTCGGCGGCAGGCCACAGGCTGAAAACACTCTGGCCCTCGGCTCCGCTTACCTGCTCGGCCATGCACGCCACATTCGAGGCGGCCACAGACAGACCGGTGAGGATGTCGAAGACTGTGCCTTCGGGGTCGATTGTCACCTCGCCGTCCGAGCAGACTTTGATCAGGTAACAGGTGACGCAGATGCGGATGCGACCGGTGATTGGTCCCGTATTGGGGGTGGTGAAGCTGGCCGTGAAGCTCCCATCGCCATCCGGATCGGTCAGGGTCAGGCTTGCCAACGCGCCCAGTTCCAGTGTCACCACAGCGTTGGGGTCATCGCAGCAGATCGTCAACGAGACGGTGTACGTCGTGCCCCGGCGCAGGAAGACGCTCCAACCGTCCACATCCGTGCGTCCATCCCCGTCGTGGGGGATGCTCACGTGGCCGTCGCTGGAGGTGAAGCGCAGGCTCAGCGGGTTCCAGAAGAGGCTGCTGTCCACAATGACGTGGGAGGTCGTGGTTGGGCTGGTTGCGCCGCCTAGCTGGGCCACCGCATGGATGTCGTACTCGCCGTCGGGCAAGCCAACGACCGCATGGCTCCACTGGCCGTTGCTGTCCGGTATGACTGTTGCCGAATCGACTGTGACGCCAGCGCTGTCCACAATCGTCAGGTCTACGGTTGCGCCCGGCTGCACGCGCCCGGTGATGGTGAATGTGCCCGTGCAGGTGGTGCCCGGCGTCGGGTAGGTGATGAGCGGCGGCAGCAGAGGCACAGTCAGCGTCACAACCGACGTGTTGTTGCTCAGGTCGGCGTCGTTGCTGGCGCTGATTGTTACTGTATTGGTGATGATTGTGCCGGGCGGCGTGTCGATGGGCAGGATGCTGCGCAGACCGATGTAGCCTTCTGCACCTGGCCCCAGATTGCCCACATTGTAGGTCAGGCTGTTGCCGCTGATGACAGGCGCAATTGCCGGAATCGAGCGCTCACTTTCCAGACTGTGCGGCCCGCTCAGCTCGTCGGTGACGACGACGTTCTCGGCCAGACTGTGGCCTACATTCTTATAGCGCACAATCCAGTCCGCCACCCAGACGGCTTCGCCGGTCTCCGGGTTGCGTTTCGGATGCAGGTTGCCTTCCTTGCGCACAGTCGGGTCCGCGTCGTCGCCGGGCTGATCGCTGAAGGAGCGGGCCAGGTAGTCTTCAGTTTCGCCAAAGACAAAGGGCGTGTCATAGCCGCGCCCGTCGCCGATGTGGCAGCTTCCTGCGCCACAGTCCAGCACTTTGTTGGAAGGCCGTCCCGTCAGGCTGACCCGTAGCCAGGCGGGCCGTTGCGCCTGCTCCACCGGCCAAAAGACCGGCCAGTTGGTGGTCAGATAGATTTTGTGGATGCCGGGACCCAGCGCGACCACATCCACCGGGTGATCGACGACGATGTGCTCCCAGCTAACCGACGGCGCACCGGTGGCCGACGGGCAGGT
Source organism: Chloroflexota bacterium (assembly GCA_016199425.1). Lineage (GTDB taxonomy): Bacteria > Chloroflexota > Anaerolineae > Caldilineales > Caldilineaceae > JACQGT01. The sequence goes on along the minus strand of JACQGT010000580.1, from coordinate 3,277 downwards.
GAAGGGATCCTTCCAATCGCCGTCTCGGCTGCTGTCCAGCCAGACATTGACGTAGCCGATGGCCTTGTCGTTGTCAGTCAAGAGCGCCAGGGCTGCCGCATCAATGCTCACCAGAACCGGGAAGCGGGCCACTTTGCAGTGCTCAAACTTTAGTTCCGAAAGCACCAGCCCGTCGTCGCGCCCGTCCAGATCAGGTCGATTGAGCCTGGGCAGGATGTTGTTGGTCGGGTCCATATCCACGCCCAGGTCGGCTTCCCGCTCTTCGGTCACGCCCCGGCCCAGGTGGAAGGGGCGGGTGATGAGATGCTTGGGGCCGCGTTCCGGCGCGGCCACATTGAAGACGGTGGGATAATTGGCCGGGACGCCAGGATAGGCTGTCATGCCCACCCCCGCGTGGTTGGTGCTATCCGGCGCATCGCCCAGGTCGGCGCAGACCAGGTAGATGAGCGCCCGGTTGCTTTGACCGCGCAGCAGAGGCTCGTTGCCGAAATAGAAGACCCAGTGGGCGATGTTGACGACCCGGTCATCGCACTTCAGCTGTTCGGTGGGCTTGATGTGAATGCGGGCGTGGCCGGGCTGGGAATCCGGCGCGATACGCAGCCGCCAGATGACCGTTGCGCCGTCGTCGCGGATGGTTGCTTCGCCACGGTCCACGTGGACTTGGGTGGCGATCACACCGGGGGGCATTGTGTCGGAGATGACCACTTCGCCGACCACAGTGGTGGCGCTTTCCAGCCGCAACTCATAGGCCACTTCTTGACCGGCCAGGATGGGCTGCTCGGCTTCGGGCTGATCCGGCGTGTCGATTTCGCCCTCGACAGGAGTCAGGCGCACGACCCGTTTGCGCAGTTGAATCTGCGGTGGTTTGGGCTGTTCGCACTGGGTTTTCAGATCGGCCGTGGCTTCGGCAATCGGCTTGCCATCCCGGCTGAAGAGACGGGCCACATTGTGGATGACCTGGCGATCCGCGGGCGGACAGTGGCGCACGCCGACAACAAACTCGATACGCAGTTTGGTGTCCGGGGCCAGATGGCCGCTCCAACTTACCTCGCCGCTGGGCGGAACGCTGCCGTCGAATGTAGCAGCCAACGGCGTGGCGTTGCCTGCCAGCAGTGTGACAAAGGGGCCGTGCAGAAGCTGCACTTCGGCGGGCAGCCGGTCGCTCATCACAACCGTGGCCGGGGCCGTGCCGCCCACGTGGCCGATCTCGATGGTATAGGTGTAGCGGTCGCCCACTGTCACAGTGTTGTCGGCGTCGGAATGTTTCTTGTCGATCACCAGATCGCCAGGCTGGCCTTGCTCGGTCGCAGGTCGGTGCAGGTAATCTTCCGTCTCACCAAATCGGTAGTGATTGGGGAAGTCCGGGCCACGACCGTCGTGCTCGAAGGGCGCCAGCTCGGTCACCGGCTCTTCGCTCAGGCTGAAGCGCACCCAGGCCGGCGCGGCGGGGTGATTGTTCAGCACTTTCATCGTTGGCACGGGGATGTCGGCAAAACCGGCGATAGCCCCTGTGTCGATCACAAAGTTCTGAACGATCCACTCGTGGGCGTAGGTCAGATTGTCCGTGTTGGCTGTGTTCCCCTCACAGACTTTGCGCTGCCGCCAGTCGCCGCTGCGGTCGCCGTCGTAGTAGACGTTCAGAAACATCTTGCCGCCGGGTGTGGCCGGGTTGCGCGAAACCCGGACGATGAGAGTTGTCTCTTCGCAATCGACAAAGCGAGTGTGCTGGATGTTGCGCCAGCCGTCGTCGAACTCGTCTTTGTTGGAGGCGTTGGGATCGGTTCCGTTGTCCAGAATGTTGGTGATGCCGTCGGCGTCTGGCAACAGATCCGCGTCCTTCTCCGAGCTGACCCGATCCCCCAGCCAGGAGGCGTAGGGGTGGGCGTGCATAGGACCGCTGGGCTGGCCGGCGGGGGTGCCCTCCCACACGCTGGGGAAATGACCGTCGATGGGCACGGCAGGATAGGCTACGTTGTTCAGTCCGTAATGGTTGCTGCTGTCCGGCGCGTCGCCGAAATCGGGTTTCACGTCCTCCACCTGACCCGGCAGGCGCAGATAGTCCTCGGTCTCGCCCAGGTCGTAGCCCTTCTCCGGGCCGCGTCCGTCGGCGTGGGTTCCCAAAATGGGCAGTTGGGTGAGGTCGACGGGTGGGTGGACGGCCTGTTCATTGCTCAGCATAAAGCGTATCCAGGCCGGGGCGTCGGGCTTTTCGTTGTAGACGAGAATCGTCTTGACGTCGATATCGGCGAAGTCGCCAGCAAAGGCAGCCGTGTCGATGGCGAAATCCTGCACGATCCACTCGTTGGAATGGCCGTTCGGTTCGCACACGCCCAGATCGGCCCAGTCGCCGTCCCGGTTGCCGTCGATCCAGACATTCAGAAAGACGTGTCCGGTCTGGGCGGCGGGGTCTTTGCGCACACGGACGCGCAGGGTGGCCTCCTGGCAGTTGGGCAGGGGCACATCCCGGTTCAGCCAGCCGTCGTCGCCCCGGTCATTGTCCGCGTTGTCCGCGCCTTTGGCCAGGATGTTGTTGATGGGGTTGCCACCCGCGTCCATCTCCTGATCCGGGCCAATGTCAGCTTCGTTTTCCAGGCTCACTTTGTCGCCCAGCCAGACAACCCGAGGGTTGTGATGGATAGGTCCGGGCCCTTCGCCGGCGGGCGTTCCCTCAAAGACGGTGGGGAATTTTCCCGGCACGCCCGCATAGGCCGTGTTGTCTATGCCGTGATGGTTGGTGCTGTCCGGCGCGTCGCCCAGGTCGGCGTGGGGCGGTTGGGGTTCGGTGGTTTGGGCAAAGGCGCTGCTGCTGGAGAAGGCCAGTGCCATCACCAGCACGACCAGCCCCAACACAGAGAGCCATTTGCGTCGAAAGGAATGAATAACGATTGGCACAGCGGAAGATTTGGGTCTCATTTTTGCCTCCAGGGGGAATTGAATTTTTGCCAAAGGGTTGGCGGGGCGGCGCTTTTGGTCGTGGACCCAGCCAGTCGGCGTTCACGAAGCTTCTGTCGGGGGTCAGAATACTCGTCAGCACATAGCGCTCTCCTTTTCGCACACACATTGAGGATGCGTTCGGGGTATGGCAATCGGTCAGGCGGCAGTCGCGGATGCGGCAGCGAAGGGTGCATTGCACGAATCAGTACAACGCAGACGCATTATCCGCGATTCTGTGAGTATAGGCAGTAGAGGATTGCACGGAGAGGTTGTGCGCTGGATCACAGCCGGGGAGAGGGAAGAAAAATCGTCAAGGGATAGTCGGTAGGTTGGGTTCTTCCGG
>JACQGT010000583.1 GCA_016199425.1 Chloroflexota bacterium | reverse complement strand
GCCAGTTCATCAATCAGAATGGGCAGCACCCCAGTCATAAAGACATTGGCAATCGCCCCGGTTTCCCGCCCTTCCTTCAACGTTTTGAAGAACGACTTGAAAAAACTGTCCTCGGCGACCAGTTGTTGATAGAGCAGATCTTTATGCCCGGTGACCAGTTGATTGGCAAAGTTGTCATATTCATCGATGATGACAAAGACGCGTGACAAGTCGGCCTGCCAAATGTGGCCCAGCACAACGCTCAAGTTGTCGGCAACCGGCGCAGCCAGATCCAATGTCGGCATTGCGTCCAACACGGGCGCATACTGTTGCCGCATATTATTTAAGGTGTTATTGAATTGGCGGCGAAAGCTCTTGTCAATCTCCTCAATCGTCGGGCCGGTGGCAATCGTGGAAAAGTTCAATAGCCGACGCGGGAACCCCGCCCAGACTGGCGAACTCCTCCTGGAGCGCGCGGGCATTGCGGCGGATGGGGGAATCGTCGGGGAGCGCGTTTTGTAGCGCCTGGACGAGGACGGTGACAGTCACATCTTTTCGATCCAGCGATAAGTCAAAACTTGACGATAGTAACGTATTGCGTTATCATCGAAGGCATGATCAAGAGCTTCGCCGATCGTGAAACGGAACGGGTCTTTCAGCGCGAGTTTTCTCGCCGCTTGTCCCCAACGATTCAGCATCGGGCGCGGATAAAGCTGGAAGTCCTTGATGCCGCCGAAGCCCTGGAAGACTTGCGTATCCCACCGAGCAATCGTCTCGAAGCCTTGAGTGGAGACCGACGCGAACAGCACAGTATCCGCATCAATGATCAGTGGCGGATCTGCTTTGTTTGGCGCGAAGGAAACGCTTACGAGGTTGAGATTGTGGACTATCATTAGCGGGCAACCACCTATGACATCAACAAAGTTACCACCGATTTACCCTGGAGAGGTGCTACTCACCGAGTTTTTGCAGCCAATGCAATTGAGTCAATACGCTTTAGCCAAGGCGATTGGTGTTCCGGCGCGGCGCATCAATGAAATTGTGTTAGGCAAACGTTCAATCACCCCAGATACAGCGTTACGTCTTTCCCGCTACTTTGGGTTGTCCGAACGCTTCTGGTTGAACTTGCAGACCCGGTACGATCTCGAAATGGCGAAAGACCGACTCGCCGATCGTTTAGAGCGAGAAGTGCGTGTCCATGTCCCGGTCGCGACATAAGGCGTCGCACCGATTGACCCACATCATCCCGCGCCGGTGAATCGACCTGCCAACTCCTCCAGCACATCCGCCGCCACGGGAACCCCGCCCAGACTGGCGAACTCCGCCTGCAGGGAGCGGGCGTTGCGGCGGATGGCGGAATCGTCCGGCAGCGCGTTTTGCAGGGCCTGGACGAGGACAGGAACCGTCACATCTTTGGGTGGGATGCGATAGCCCACACCGCTGCGCGCCACCCCTTCGGCCTGGCGGGCCTGATCGGCGGCGTGAGGGACGACGATTTGGGGTACGGCGTGGGTGACGAGCGCGTGGGTTGTCCCCGCTCCCCCGTGGTGGATGGCCGCGGCCGCGTAGGGCAACACCTCAGAAAAATTCACCCGCCCCACCACCACCGACGGCTTGGGTAGACGGGCGCGCAGGGCCTGGCTCCACGCACTGTTGACGTCGTTGCCCACGGCTAGAATGGGTAAACAGCCGATCTGGGCCGCGGCGTGGGCAGCCGCCACGAAAAAATGGGGGTCATCGGTGAAAGCTGTACCGAGGGTGATAAAGGCCCAGGGCTGATCCATCGGCAACTGATTGAGCCAGGGGGTTTTCCAGGGCTGGGCAGGCGGCGCAATCCCGCCCACCAGCCGGTTCTGGGGCAGCAGCGGCAGACCGGCAAACCAGCGGGGACTCCAATAGGTCAGATGCAGGTAGGGCGAGAGGAGAGCGGGCGGCCCTTCTTGCGCCCAATTGACACCGCCGATGCCAAAGCGCCGGGTGAGTACACCCAACCGCTCCTGGGCAATCTCCGCCACAAAGTGCGCGTGATCCGGCAAGACCGATTGGATGGCGGGCCAGCCGGCCACGGCAAAGGGCACGCCCAGCACCTCCGCGCTCAACCCGGCCGCGGCCACAAATATCTCGCTCACCAGCAGGTCCGGCTGCACAGCCCGCCCGATCCGGTTGAGCGCATCAGTTGCCGTATGCACCAGTTCCACATCAAACCACTGGTCCAGGGAGCGGATCATCCGCTGGCGGGCAAACTCCTGGGCGGTGTCCTGAGCCTGTCGAAGGGGCGAGGCCAGATCGTCCGCTTGCAGAGGCGGCGGCAGGGGCCAGCGCCAGCCCGTCTCGGCCATGACGTGGCCGGTGATGCCGTTGGAGGTCAACAGCGCCTGCACTTCCTGCCCGCTGGCCCAATGCACCTCGTGGCCGCGCCGGGCCAATTCAGCCCCGGTGGCCAGAAAGCCGCCCCAGTCCAGATGGCCGACGAGTTGGGCGGAGGAGAAGAGGAAGCGCATAGGCTCAGCCGCAGCCCGGCGTCAGGCGATAGAGACCGCCGCTGCCTGTACCGATCCAGAGCGCACCGTCGGGGGCCGTCGTCACGGCCTGGATGGGCCAACTCAGCAGCACCCGCTCGGCCACCAGCCGCCCGCCCACACTGGCAACCCGATAGAGGCCGGGGTCCCGGCCGTATTGGGCGTAAAAGATCGTGCCGTAGGCCCAGGTGATACCCGTCGGTGCCGCGGTGTTGACGAGGGGCAAGACTGGCGCACTCCACCACTCCTTTTGAATACCGGCCAGAGCCAGAGGGAAGCCGTAGTAAGGAGTGGTGGACTCATCTCCCGCCGGGGAAAGGGTATTCGGGTCGAGAAAGTTTACCTCATCCCCCGCAGTGAAATCGCCGGGCACATTCGTGGCCCCGTTGTCGGTAAACCAGAGCCGTCCCTGGGGGTCTGCTGTCAGCCCATAGGGGTTGCGCACACCCCTGGCCGCGGTCTGGAAGACGCCGATGGTGCGCTCGGAGACCAGCCGATCCAACTGCGCCCGCACAATGCGCGCGCCGTAGGGGTTGCCGCCCGCGATGCTCGTCGCCAACGACTCGGCGGGCACATCCCCATCCCCCGGCGCAATCAGCCCATCCGAATAGCCGTCGCGCACGCCGCCCGCCGAAACGTAAAGCCAGCCGCCGGAAATGGCGATGCCGTTGTTGGCGTGGAAAAGCCGCCCCTCCACAGCAAAGCCAGCGGCCAGGCGCTGGTATTGACCCCCATCCACAATCCGCCCCACCTCCCCCGCCCGGTTGAGATAGAGAACGCCATCCCGCCAGACCATCCCGGTGATGCGCCCGGACTCAACCAGAATTTCGTCGATCCTCTCGTCGCCGTTGCTCGGATAGACGCCAATCGAACGGCTGGGATGGAAGGCGTCGAAGAGAATATTGGGGTCCTGGCTGCCGGTAGTGGGCGAATCCAGCCCCAGAAAGAGCCGTCCATCCGGGGCAAAGGCCAGACTGGTGATGCCCCGCTGCTCTTCCAGTCTGGACTGCAAACGCTGCTCTACGCAGAAGCCGCCCTGGGGGATCATCCACGGGTCGTCGTCCGACGGCGCGGGCAGGCCGAGAGGAGCGGCGCTCAGTCCTACCCGGGGCGTAGTCGCCGGCGCCGGCGCTGGCTGACCGGGCTGGTTGGCGGACGCATTGTTCGCAACCGGCGCGGGCGCAGGCTTGGGCGCGACAGCGCTCTCCACCGCCTGCAATGCGCTCAGCCCGAAGGGACGGGAGACCCTGCCCGCCAACACTTTGTCCACATCGCCCCGGTCGTCCTGCTGGGAGCGGGGCAGATAGTTGGCCAACTGCTCGGCCACGGGCGCAGCCGCACAACTGGCAAAGCGCACAAGCGTGCTGTTGATGAATGTGTGGGGGGAATCGTCCGGCTCGTTGCAACCGTTGGCCGCGGGGTTGTAATCAGCGCTGCCGATGCGCAGCCAGACGTTTTCTGCCGCGGGCATTTCCGGGCGCACTGCCGGCGCGCCGCCCCGAATCCACTCGTAGATCAGCCGTTTGTCGCTGCTCGACAGCTCCCCGACCAGAGGCATAACGCCGGTTGAAACCTGATGCCAGAGAAAGGACTCTGCCGGCTTGCCCGGCACAACCACCGGCCCCCGGATGCTGCCCGCCATCAGAGAGTCGTAGTCCGTCACCTTTAGCTCGGCGTTTTGCAGCAGATCGCCGTGACAGATGGCGCACGTATTGGCAAAGATAGGCTGGATGTCTTCCGCATAGCCGACGGTGGGAAGACCTCTACCCGCTTCCAGGCGGTTGAGCGAGAGGAGGGGGGCGGACTCGCCCTGACTGTACAGCCCCTCGATACGCACCAGTGTGCCAGCCGGGGCGCGGCCGACCCGGCAACCGTCCACCGCCGGTTCGGTGCGCACGTTGGCGTTGGCCTGCATCACCCCATAGGCAGGCTGGCCGTCGGTCAGACAGGCCACTGTGTCGGAGAGCGCCTCCAGCGGGCGAAAGACCCCGGCTCCGCCCTGGCTGTCTGGGCCGCGGCGCGGTGGCAAAGGCGCAGAAACCCCCACCGCGGCAAGGGGCTGTTGCCCAGCAACTTGCGCGACAGGTGTCACCGCAGCCATCAAAATTGGCTGTTGTGTACACCCCGCCAAGAGAAGGCCCACTCCCCATACGAAAAGTAGCACACTCCACAGCGAACGGTTACACGCGTGACTTAACTGTTGATTCATCTCTGATCTTCCGTCAGATACTATTATTTAGCCAACTACAACTGCCACCGCGGTCGGTGGTCGGTGGTCTGCGGTCTACTGACTCTGCAAAACCGCCCGGGCCGCGGCCATATCCCGTTGGATTTGCGCAACCAGAGCGTCCAGATTTGCGAAGCGCTCTTCCGTGCGCAGGCGCTGCACAAAGGCCAATGTCACAGACTTCCCATAGAGATCGCCACTCTGCTCAGGCGGCGGAAAATCGAAGAGGTGGCACTCCACCCGGCGTTCCTTGCCGCCTACAGTCGGGCGCATTCCGATATTCGTGACGCTGGCCAGGCGCGGCGTCGCCCAGAGGGCACCCGCCGGATCGCCGATCCAGGCCCAGGTGGCGTAGACGCCATCGCCGGGCAACAGCCGCTCTTCCGCCACGCGCAGATTGGCCGTGGGAATACCGACGGTGCGTCCCCGGCGGTCGCCTTCCACAACGACGCCGCTGATGGAATAGTCCCGCCCCAGCATCCCAGAGACCCGCTCCACCTGGCCGGCGCGCAACGCTTGCCGAATCGTATAGCTGCGCACCTCTTCCCCCGCCACCTGCACCGGCTGCACCACATCCAGGGCAAAACCCAACTCCTGGCCGAGCTGGGCCAGCACATCCAGCGTGCCCGCCCGGTTGCGCCCCAGAGCAAAGTCCAGGCCGGCCGTCAGACCGATCAATCCCAAATGGTTGATCAGCAATTCCAAAAATGCTCTGGGTCCGAGTTGAGCCAGTTCCGGGGTAAAGGGCTGGATGATGCCGACATCTATGCCCAGATCGGAGGCCAATGCCAGGCGTTCCTCCGGAGAGGTCAACAGTTCCAGCGGAGTGCCGGGGCGCAGAACCGTGAGCGGGTGGGGGTGAAAGGTGAGGATGGCCGACGAAGCTCCCATGGCCGTTGCGTTGTCGCGCAGGCGGGCCAGAAGCCTCTGGTGGCCCCGGTGGAGTCCATCAAAATTGCCGATGGTGAGAAAAGTCGGGCCGGGCAAATCGGCTTCCCGGATGTCACGAAATATCCGCATAGAGTACAAGGCCCTCTACAAAAATCCGTAGGGGCGCTGCTTGCTGCGCCCGGCG
>JACQGT010000582.1 GCA_016199425.1 Chloroflexota bacterium | reverse complement strand
TCGGCCGCGGCCAGGGCCAGGGCCATCTCGTCGTGGAGATAGTCCACTGGATGATAGCGCCGGGCCAGTCCGGTTGGCAACTCTGGCTGCTGCTCGGCCAGGAGAGGCCAATCCCGGGCACCCACCACGTGGACAATGTGGGCCAGGGGCAGCAGAACGGGCAGGGCCGACCAGATAGCTTTGTTGATGCTGCGCGATCCCTGGCTTCCCCCAAAGACGAGAAGCAGCGGTAGTTGGCTCTCCTCCCCGCGCCAGGCGATATCCAGCGCCCGGCCAAGCTGTGTACGCGCCTCCCCCCGGTTCTGCACCGCTTCCAGCAGGGCCGGGCGTACAGGGTAGCCGGTGACGACGGACTTGGCGCCAAAGGCGGCGGCTGTCTCCGGGAAGCTGACCGCCACCCGCTGGGCAATGATACTCAGCATCCGAATCGCCAGCCCCGGTGTGAGGTCGGGCAGATAGATCAGCACGGGAACCCGACGCAGGCGGCAGGCAATCGCCACGGGTGTGCAGACATAGCCGCCGGTGACAAAACAGACATCCGGACGAAAATCCGCCAACAGTCTCAACGACTGGCGCAGGCCAACTACTATTTTGCCTGCATTTGCCGCTGCCGTCAATGGGTTCATGCCGCGCAACTGGCCGGTCTGGATAGGGGCGAAGGAGATTCCCTCTGCCTCCACCAGAGAACGTTCCACCCCATTGGGGCTGCCCGCCCACAGGAGAGCCGGTTTAGCGGCGGGTTGTGCTGGCTGATCGAGTGGCTGAGCGGGTAGCTGAGCGGGTAGCTGGCCGTTTGTTTTTGTTTGCAGTACTCTTTCGAGCTGGGGCAGAACCGCCAGCGCTGGGTAGACGTGTCCGCCGGTTCCCCCACCGGAGATCAAAAGTCGCATTGTTCGTCGTCTTTCTGCTCGGCCCGCGAGCCGATTGCCAGCCTTGATAGCGGCTGATGCTCAACAAAATGCCTGTGGCTCCTAACATTGTGATCATCGAACTGCCACCAAAACTGACAAAAGGCAGGGTGATGCCGGTTGGCGGCGCAACGGCTACGACCACCGCAATGTGCAGCAGCGCCTGCAAAGTGACCAGCGCCGTGATTCCCACCGCCAGGAGCGAACCAAACATATCCGGGGTGCGGGAGGCGATACGCAACCCCCGATAGGCAAAGAGGGCAAAGAGCAGGATGACCAGCAATGTGCCGATCAGCCCCAACTCTTCCCCGATGATGGCAAAGATATTGTCGGACCAGCTCAGGGGCAGGTTGCCGGGAAACTTTTCCAGACTGTTGCCCAGCCCCGCGCCCAGCGGACCGCCCGTCACCAGCGCTTCGGATGCCTGAAAAATCTGGTGCTCCGTGCTGCCCAGCGGGTTGCGAATAGACTGGAGCAGGGCGTCCACCCGTCTTTGCGCGTAGCCGCTGCGGGTCACGATTAGCCAGAATGTGCCGATGGCAATGGAGCCTCCGAATAGAATTTGCTTTTTTTCTGCCCCGGCCAGAAAGAAAATAATCGAGGCGGTGGTTACAATCAGAATCGTTGTGCTGATGTCGGGCTGGGCCACAATTAAACCTGCCACGATCCCCATCAAAATGCCAAACGGGATCAGCCCGTAGTTGATGTCCCGGATGCGGCTGCCTTTGCTGGCGAGCCAGGTGCTGATGTAAATGAGTACGATAATTTTGACTGGTTCACTGGGCTGCACACTGCCGTCGAAGAGTGTGCGTCTTGCCCCGAAGCGCGCATCGCCGAGTACAACGACGGCCATCAGGGCCACCAGACCAACCGCCAGCAGGGGAACGCTCCAGCGTTCCCAAACGGTGTAGGGGATGGTGGCCGCGGCAATCAGCGCCCCGACGCCCAGCGCGATCCATTGCAGGTGGCGCAGAATGTAGAAAAAGGGCGTCGTCTGAAAGGTCATGGCCCAAGGATAGCTTGCGCTGAAGACCATCACCATCCCAAAGAGCAGCAGGGCAGTGACGATTGTGATGAGGCCCCAATCGTAGCGGCTGGCAGAGGGGCGGTTGGTGAGATTCTGGCTTGCGGCTGTCATTGTCGGTGTGTCTCTCTATGCGCAATAACCGTAGGGGCGCTGCTTGCTGCGCCCGTTTTGTTGCGGGCGCAGCAAGCAGCGCCCCTACAAACATTCGTCAGGTAAGTTGCAATTGCATCTGCGCGACCAGACAGCGGAAGTGTTCGCCTCGCTCTTCAAAGTTTTTGTAGGCGTCGTAGCTCGTCCCGCCGGGGGAGAGCAGCACGACGGTTCCCGGCCGCGCAAGCTGGGCCGCCAACTGTACGGCCTCTTCCAGCCGCGTCACAGTGGCGCATTCCGGCGGTGTGACCCGACGAAAGGCGGCCCAGTCGCGCACCTTTTGGATAATCATCGGTCCTGCCTGTCCAAAGCCGATGAGAAAGTTAACCCGGCGCAGGGTCTCCTCGGCGAAATCGTCCCAGGGCAGGTTTTTGTCCTTGCCCCCAGCCAGCAGGACGAGGGTCTGTTCCCCTGGCGCAAAGACGCGTAGACCGGCGATAGCCCGTTCGGGTGCGGTGGCAATGCTGTCGTTGATCCACGTGACACCGCCCAGACGGGAGACCTCTTCCAGCCGGTGGGGCACACCGGTAAAGGTAGTTGCGATCTCTTCCATTGCTTCCCCTGTCGCTCCCGCTGCGCCGCTGATGGCCGCGGCTGCCAGCAGATTGCTGATGTTGTGCTCCCCGCGCAGGCACACGTCGTCCCGGTGACAGAAGGGGATGCCGTTGTGGACAAGCTGATCGCCATCCAGCCAGGCACCTGCGGGAAGCGTTTGGGTGCGGCTGAAGTAGGCGAGTTGCGGGTTATGAGTT
>JACQGT010000586.1 GCA_016199425.1 Chloroflexota bacterium | reverse complement strand
GTCCAGCCCCTCCGCCTGGGCTTCCGTTTCGCTTTTGATGTCGATACGCCAGCCGGTCAGTTTGGCGGCCAGACGGGCGTTCTGCCCTTCTTTGCCGATGGCCAGACTCAACTGGCGATCGGGGACGATAACCATCGCCGTCTTGACAGCATTGCCTTCGTCCAAAATGACGCTCTGCACTTTGGCCGGGCTGAGCGCATTGGCGATGTAGGAGCGCAGTTCACTGCTCCACTCCACCACATCGATCTTTTCGCCGGCCAGATCGGTGACGATATTTTGGATGCGCATCCCGCGCATACCCACACAACTGCCCACGGGATCGACACCAGGGACGGTGGCAACGACCGCCACTTTACTGCGGTTGCCCGGCTCACGCGCGATGGCTTTGATCTCCACCGTGCCGTCGCGCACTTCAGGAATCTCCTGCTCCATCAACCGGCGCAGAAGATTGCGGTGGGTGCGGCTCAACTTGATCACCGGCCCGCGGCTGCCCTTGTGGACATCCACCACATAGAGGCGGATATAGTCGCCCCGGCGCAGCCGCTCGTTGGGAATCTGCTCTTCCCTGGGCAAAAGGCTTTCGTACTTATCGCCCAGCAGGACAGTCACCGCGCCAGACGAAAGATCGATGCTGCGCACCTGGGCGTTGATGATCTCCCCCACCCGGTGGATAAAGTTCTCGTAAACTGTATCCCGCTCAGCTTCGCGGATACGCTGCAAAATGACCTGCTTGGCAGTCTGGGCAGCAATGCGCCCAAAATCGGCCGGCGCACTCTCCACAGGCACAACATCGCCGAGTTTGACATTTGGACGAACTTTCTGGGCGTCCTGCAGCAGAACTTCGGTGTTGGGGCTTATGATATCCTCCACCACCTCTTTTTCGGCAAAAACTTTCATATCTCCACTGAAGCGATCGACCGCCGCCGTGACATCGGCCACCGAGCCATAGTTGCGCTTGTAGGCAGAAACCAACGCGGCCTCAATAGCAGCAAAAATAACCTCTTGGTCCAATCCCTTGTCCGAGGCTACCTGGTTGATCCCGGCAATTAAAGCTTTTGACATCGTTTCCTCTTTACTCCACTCCAACTATTCAGTTGTCCGCTATTCGATTGTAGACTTCTACACAACACACGACTACCGTTGCGTCAGCCGTCAATTGATAGAAATACCGTAGGGGCGCTGCTTGCTGCGCCAACTGTGCATCGGGCGCTGCTTGCTGCGCCCCTACTATCAAATCACGCTTGACGCGTCACTACCCATAAGAACAAGAAAAGTGGGGGTTAGCCCACTTCCGAGTCCTACATATACAGGCCAACTCCACAAACCTATCCATCGACCCTACCTCCCTACACAGAATGAGGCAAGCATAGCACAGCCCAGAAAAAGATGCAAGTTACGGGTTTCACTGCCGACACCTGTCTGGTGTGAGACGAAGATTCCTCAGCGGATACGCACGTGATAGCGGGCGACAATCTCCTGGCCGGCGGGGCTGAGCACAAAATCGATAAACGGTTGCAGGCGGGCTGCATCGGATGTGCGGCGCAGCAGGAAGAGGGGGCGGGTCAGGTAATAGCTTTGGACGGCGATCTCGGGTTGGGTGGGCAGTCGCGCCTCCAGCGCAACCACGCGCACGGGCGACGTCTCCCCAGAAAGCGCGCCGTTCGCCATCACATAGGCACGACTCACATAGCCAATGGCATTGGGATGTTCGACCACATACTCCACCACATCTTCGCTGGTGGGCATCACCACCGCCGTCAGCGCCACCCCTTCTTCATCCATCACCCGCTCTTCAAAAAGCATCCGGGTGGCGCTGCCATCTTCCCGGCTTACCAGAACAACCTCCCCGGCTTCGCCGCCCACAGCCTGCCAATCCAATAGCCTGCCGCTGTAGAGATCGCGCAACTGGACGAGCGTCAGTCCTGCCACCGGGTTGTCGGGATGCACAATCACAGCCACCCCATCCAGAGCGATGGGAATACGCATGAGTGTGCCAGGGGCCGCCTCTGGACCTGGAAAGGCTGTGCTGGCCGCCAGATCAACCTGACGATTTCCCAACCAGATCTCACCCAAAATACTTCCGCCGCCGCGCAGACTAAACAGCACATTTGGATGACGCTCACTATACGCAGCGGTCAGTTCGACCAAAACCGGACGTATCTCCGTTGACCCGGCAATCGTAATCGTCACCGGAGTAGGGGTTACGACCGCGGCCTGGGCGCAGCCCGCCGCCAGCAGCAGAAGTAGTGCTATCGAGATGCGCGTGAAAAGCAGAGATTGAGGCATAGAAAATGATATCTCTCAATAGCGGAGTTGCAACCCGTTGACCAGCAACACAACAATCCCCAGCGCGATACAATAAAAAGCGAATGGATAAAGCGTGCGACGGCGCAGGTAGGCCAGGAGAAAGCGGATGGCAACCAGGCCAGCAATGGCGCTGGCAACAAAACCGGCCAGCAGCGCGGGCGCTTGTACGGTCAATGCGGATGGGTCCGTGCCCAGGACATCGGCAAGCTGGAGCAATCCTGCGCCCAGAAAGGCCGGCGTGCCCAGCAAAAAGCTGAAACGCGCCGCCTCGTCACGGCGCAGACCTCTGGCCAGACCGGCGGCAATGGTGCTGCCGCTACGGCTGATACCGGGAGCCAATGCAACAGCCTGGGCCAGACCGATCAGAATAGCATCCGCCAACGAGAGTCTATTCAAAGTTGTATGGGAGCTGCCCCGGCGCGCCAGCCACTCGCTCCCCAACAACAGGGCAGCCGTGACGAAGAGGAATGTCCCGGCTGTAACCGGTGAATGGAAGAGTTCCTCGATTGAATCTTTCAGAAGGAGTCCAGAGGCTGCGGCGGGAATTGTCGCCAGCACAATCCACCAGCCCAGACGGGCGTTGGGGTCCGCCAGGCTGCGCCGCGCCAGACTCGTCAGGGTAGCCCGGATGATACGCACAAAGTCGGCCCAGAAGACCAGAGCAATAGAGACGAGGGTGCCCCAATGGAGTATAGTGTCGAAGAGGAGATCGCCCGGCTGCCAGCCCAGCAGCCAGGGAACGATGACCAGATGGCCGCTGCTGCTCACCGGCAGAAATTCAGTCGCCCCCTGTACAATGCCCAGTACAATTGCTTTGATGATTTCAAACACGAATGGATTCCTCGACGTTTGGAGTTAGGAGTCAGGAGTCAGGAGTTGGGGTAAGATGCGTTGCTGGCGGCTCGTTTTTGCCGTTGGGCGTGGCGCACCGCCTGGTCAGTGATGGTATGGCGCGCGTGAAAAGCCGCGCGAAAGTCGGCAAATGTGCCAGAACCAATGGCAGAGCGAATGTCGTCCATCAGCCGCAGCATAAAGTGCAGGTTGTGGATGGTAGCCAGGCGCAGCCCGGTGATCTCTTTTGCTTTGAAGAGATGGCGCAGGTAGGCGCGGCTGAAGGTGCGACAGGTGTAGCAGGTACAACCCTCCTCCACCGGCAGCACATCCTCGGCAAAGCGCTCGTTGCGAATGTTCAACCGCCCGCTGCGGGTAAGGAGCGCACCGTTGCGGGCGATGCGGGTGGGCAGCACACAGTCGAAAAAGTCGATGCCCCGGTAGACCGCCTCCACAATATCCTCCGGCGCGCCCACCCCCATCAGATAGCGGGGTTTGTCGGCGGGCAGAGCCGGACAGGTCTCGTCCAGCGTGGCGTACATCTGCTCTTTGCTCTCGCCCACGGCCAGCCCGCCCACGGCATAGCCGGGGAAGTCGAGTTGGGTCAAGAATTCCACGCTGCGCAGACGCATATCGGGGAAAATGCCCCCCTGCACAATTCCAAACAGCGCCTGATCCGGCCGGGCGTGGGCAGCCCGGCAACGCTCAGCCCAGCGATGGGTACGCACCAGCGCAACTTCGTTGTACGCTCGATCCAACGGTTGCGCGCATTCGTCCAGAACCATCGCAATATCCGCGCCCAGGGCCTGTTCAATCTCCATCACCCGCTCCGGTGTAAAGCGGTGGCTGCTGCCGTCAATGTGGCTGCGGAAGGTGACGCCCTCCTCGTCCAGGGCGCGGCGATGGGCCAGGCTAAAGACCTGATAGCCGCCGGAGTCGGTCAGCATCGGCCCACCCCAGCCCATAAAGCGGTGCAGCCCCCCCATGCGCTCCACCAGTTCGTGGCCGGGGCGCAGATAGAGATGATAGGTATTGCAGAGCACAAGCGACACGCCCAGTTCCCGCAAATCCCGGGGTTCCAGCGTCTTTACATTCGCCAGGGTTCCCACCGGCGCAAAGGCAGGCATAGCAATCGGCCCGTGGGGCGTATCAAATTGGCTCAACCGCGCCTGCCCATCGGTGGACTGGACAGCAAATGAAAAATAGTTCACCCAAACTTCCCTATATTCAGTAGACCGCAATGCTCCGGGTGTGGTCCGGGACCCGCCCGCCCATCCGTGACCGGCGGGGAGCATCTGTTGCGGTCTATTGATACTCGTCGACACTGCCGGGCAAATCGTTTTTTTTGGCACACAAAAAACCGGAGTAACGCTATCGCATCACCCCGGCTCTGTCAAAGTGTGGCAGCCGTGAATCACTGCGAGTCACCGCTCAACTGGTGCGCTGCACGGCACGGATGGGCAGTCGCCCCAGAATCAGCGTGCCTTTGCCGGTGTTGGGGGTGGGGGATTGGATGTTCAAAACACCTTCCAGCATTTCAGTCCGCTCGTACATATTGAGCAGACCAAAACTGCCTCTGCTCTCGTAGTCCGACTGCACCGATGACAGATCAAAACCTTTGCCATCGTCTTCTACAGAGAAAATCAGCGATTCACCTTCGATCCCCACACGCACCCAGACATTCTCGGCATCTGCATATTTACGAATGTTGTTGATCGCCTCTTGAACAACCGAGAAAATATGCTTCTCGGCTTGGGGCGTCAGGGCGATAGGCAGATCATCGGCCTGCAAAAGTAACTTTCCTGGCTTGGCGGGCTGTCCGGACATCTGCGCCTGGCTGGCAATCGCCTCGGTCAGTTGACGGACGTACGAGCGTAAGGCCGCAACCAATCCCTGGCTTTCCAAAATCACCGGGCGCAGCTCGAAAAGAAGTGTACGAATCTCACGATTGGCGTGGCGACCCAGATTCTCCAACAGATCCAGCTCGGAACGGACAGTTTCATAGCGTTTGCGTTCCAAAAGTTGCCGGGTTACGCCCACATTCATAATAATCAGATTGAGCAACTGGGCTGGTCCATCGTGCAGATCGCGGTTCAACTGACGCCGCACTTCTTCCTCGGCCCGGATCATTCGTTCCTGCTCTTTGCGCAGGTTTTGGAAGAGATGGGCGTTCTCCAGGGCAACCGCAGCCTGGCTGGCCATTGTCTCCAACCAGACTTGATCCTCCTGGGTGAATCCACCTTTCACCTCTTTGTTCAGCACCTCCAACACGCCCACCAGACGCCCTTGCGAGAGCAAAGGTACACAGAGAATGTTCTTCGTGTGAAAGCCCGTTTCCGCATCCACCCGCGCCGAGAACCGTTGATCTCTGGTCGCGTCATTCACGATAATCGGCTTACGGTTGGTAGCTACCCAACCGGCCACACCCTGGGTGATGGGGATGCGCATCTCGCGCAGAACTCCGCCTGCCTTGCCTGTCGGCACGTAAAAGAGCAACTGGTTGTGTCGCTCGTCGGTCAGGAAAAGCGTAGCCGCTTGGGCCTGAAGCACGTAGGCAGTCATTTCCGTCGTCTCTTGCAAGACGGCGTCCAGGTCCAGCGTGCTGTTCAGCGACTGGCTGACTTGGGCAATCAGGCTCACTTGATCCAGGCGGCGGCGGGTGATATTCAACTGTCGGTGGCGCAGACCGTTGTCAGTGATAAACTGAACGAATTGGGTCAGTTCGCTATAGTCATTCTGTCTGTGCGCCCACTCGGCGGAGAAAGCCAGACTAATCCCGCCGTGGAGCAGACCATCCGCATGCAATCGTATATGCAAAATAGGCAGGTCTTCATCACGGCGGCCCACACCCAAATCAATCTTGCCCGCCTCAACCGCCTGAAATTCTTCGCTCCTGCCCGCATCACCCGTGTGTAGATCACCCATAGGCATATTTTGCAGAGCCGCTTCCCAACGATCGACACGCAAAAGCCGGGTCTCGCTAAAATTGCCTATACGCACCATTACTTCGGGAATCGATTCGTGGCTGGGAAAAAGCCAGATGCAAACCGCATCCACACCCGTATGGGCGAGAACGATTTCGGCGCACTTCCGCCAATAGAGTTCAGTGTCGCGCTGATTGAGGAGCCGGTTCAACTCCAGCAAATGTGCCGTCAATTCGGGGGCGCGTGGCGTGATGAACTGATTGACCGCTCTGGGTTCAACAGCATTTCCGCTGTTCGATTGTACAACTTTGCTTGCTGTTGACATGGCTTAGGGAAAACTGCCGATAGTCAGATAAAGAATGTATAGAATTCAATGTCAGTAGTCCGCAGTCACCAGTCCAAAGTCCTGAGTCAGGCTTGGCAGCATTGCAGTCTAGTGAGTATAACACTACTGAGTATAACACTACCCATAAACAGAGCGAAAGCCGTCAAGGACGTTTGTCCTTGACGGCTTTCGCTCTTTCTTATACAGACCACAACCGCGTTCTATCCGATGGCTTACGCTGCATCGTCCAGAATCGCCCCGTCGTCATCGTCGCTGGCGTAGGCGCTACCCTCGTCATCCATCCCCGCGCTGCTGCGGCGGGAAAGGTTGACGGGCAAGCCGCCGGTCTGCCGGATCAGGCCGTCGATCTCCCCAGCAATGGCGGGATTCTCCCCCAGAAAGACTTTGGCATTTTCCCTGCCCTGGCCCAAACGGATGTCTTGAAAGCTGTAGAATGCGCCCCGCTTCTCCACCACATTATATTCCACGCCCAAATCGAGCAGGTCGCCATTCTTGCTGATGCCTTCGTTGTACATAATGTCGAACTCGGCCACTTTGAAGGGCGGGGCCACTTTGTTCTTACGCACGGTTACACGGGTGCGGTTGCCGACCACATCCGTGCCCTGCTTGATGGATTGGATGCGCCGGATGTCCAGACGGACGCTGGCGTAGAACTTCAGGGCCATACCGCCGGAAGTGGTCTCCGGGTTGCCGAACATCACGC
>JACQGT010000585.1 GCA_016199425.1 Chloroflexota bacterium | reverse complement strand
TGCCCTCTGGGCGCTGCGTCCGCTTCTGATCGGCTTAGTAGTTACCCAATAAGGGTAATTCCATCTACACCCAATTCCCCGGCTCGTATTCCCCGAAGACGCTGCGCAGTGCATCGCAGATTTCACCCAGTGTGGCTTCGACTTCCACGGCCTCCACGAAGAGGGGCATGAGCGGCGCGTCCGTTTGCGCCGCGGCCTGACGGATGCGGGCGAGGATGGCCTGCACCGCAGCGTTGTCCCGCTCGGCGCGCAGCCGGGACAGCGCTTCCACCTGCGCAGTCTGCACGCTCTCGTCCACGCGCAAAATGTCGGCCACCGCTGTCTCGTCGCTCTGGAAGCGGTTGACGCCCACCACCACCTGCTCGCCCGTCTCGATGGCGCGCTGGGCCTGATACGCTACCTCTTGAATCTCCCGCTGGACAAAGCCCTCCTCCACCGCCCGCAGCGCGCCGCCCATCCCGTCGATGCGGTCGATGTAGGCCTGGGCCTGGCGTTCGATCTCGTCAGTCAGCCATTCGATGTAATAGCTGCCGCCCAGCGGGTCCACTACATCGCCCACGCCGTTTTCGTAGGCCAAAATCTGTTGGGTGCGCAGGGCGATCTCCACGGCCTTTTCTGTGGGCAGGGCCAGGGCCTCGTCCCGGGAATTGGTGTGCAGGCTTTGCGTCCCGCCCAGCACTGCCGCCAGCGCCTGCACCGTCACCCGCACCACATTGTTGTCGGGCTGTTGCGCGGTGAGGGTGCTGCCGCCGGTCTGGGTGTGAAAGCGCAGCCGCCAGCTTTCCGGTTTACGCGCGCCAAAGCGCTCCCGCATCATCTTGGCCCACAGGCGGCGGGCGGCGCGGAATTTTGCCACCTCTTCCAAAAAATTGTTGTGGGCGTTGAAAAAGAAGCTGAGCTGATCGGCGAAGCGGTCCACATCCAGCCCGGCGTCGATGGCCTGTTGCACGTACTCGATGGCGTTGGCCAGAGTGAAGGCCACCTCCTGCACGGCTGTGCTGCCCGCCTCGCGGATGTGATAGCCGCTGATGGAGATGGTGTTCCACTTGGGCACCTCCGCCGCGCAGAAGCGGAAGAGGTCGGTGATCAGCCGCATAGACGGGGCGGGCGGGAAGATGTACGTGCCCCGGGCGATGTACTCTTTGAGGATGTCGTTCTGGACAGTCCCCCGCAGTTGGGAGACCGGCACACCCGTCTCTTTCGCCACGGCAATGACCATTGCCAACAGCACCGCCGTCGGCGCGTTGATGGTCATACTGATGCTCACTTTGTCCAGGGGGATGCCGGCCAGGAGGGTGCGCATATCCCGCAGGCTGCTGATGGAGACGCCGACTTTGCCCACCTCACCCAGGGCAAAGTCGTGGTCCGCGTCGTAGCCGATTTGGGTGGGCAGATCGAAGGCCACGGAGAGGCCCGTCTGCCCCTGGGCGATGAGGTAGTGGTAGCGCTGGTTGCTCTCCTGGGCCGAGCCAAAACCCGCATACTGGCGCATCGTCCACAAGCGGCCCCGGTACAGATTGGGCTGCACGCCCCGGGTGAAGGGGTAGTCGCCGGGGAAGCCGAGCTTCTCCATATAGGCCGCGGCCTGGGCCGGGTCAGGATCGCCGGGCCACTCCTCCGGCGTGTAGACAGTGGCGACTTCGATGGCGTCGCTGCTGGTGGTGAAGCGTTTGCGCCGTTCGGGGAAGCGGCCCGCCACGGAAGCCAGCGTTTCGTCCTGCCACGCTCGTTTGAGCGCGGCCAATTTTCCAGTAGTTTTCACCGTCTCAGCCATCCACAAAGTCCCGTTCCTTCAAATAGTCGCGTATGGTTTGGACGAAATGTTTGGCCTGCTCAAAACGCTGTTCGGCCACATCTTCACCGGGCGTGTAGGTCATACGATAATCCGCGGCCAGGCGTTCCTCGTGCAGTTGGCGGAACAGCTTTGTCATCTCTGCCGGCAACTCGCCGGTGCGCACAAAAGACTCACCCAGCGCCGAACCGACGCCTTCGTGTCTGCGTCTCTCGATCCCCTTTGAGAGCAGAATGGCGGATGCTGCATAGAAGACAGCGTAATAGCATTCGGGAATCGCACGCATCTCCAGGCGTGTATCCAGGAGAACTTGGGCGGATTGCAAGCATTGCTCGCTGTGGTCTAAATAAATGGCGATCATTTCCCTGCGTTTTTGATCCAATGGCTTACCTCCCGGCAATTCGTAGAGAGTCGGTGACGGTGCGCCCCGCAGCCACACCCCGTCGCGGCGGATGTTGTGCCAGAGGGGCGCGCCCTCTCTGTGCCAGCGGTACGTATCCGGAGACATCACCAGCGGCGAAAGAGCGATCCCGAAGTCCCGATCGACGGCAGACGCCAGGCTCTGTATCTGGTCAGTCTCTGCCCGCGTCGGCTCACTGTTGAGGACCACCAGCAGGTCCACGTCCGATTCCTGGCGCTCCTCGCCCCGGGCCGCGGAACCGTACAGCACCACCTCGGCCAGCGTATGGCCCCAGCGCTCTTCCAGCCCGGCCAGATAGGCGAGCAGGCCGCTGCGCTCTGCCGGGGTGAGTGATGTCTCTTCCAGCCGAGACGCCACTTCTTCTTCGATTGTCGGTTCGAGCAGCAGAGCAGACATCGGGCACTTGCCAAAACTGTAGGGCGGAATGTCATTCCGTCCTGTAACTATACAGATGTCGCAGATCAGTTAGCGCCGGTTGAGTAGCCGAGTCTGCGAGACGTATCGAAACCAAGCGAACGGGTCTACCCGCTCGGTTTCGATACGGCTGGAAACAGCACCAGCCTACTCA
>JACQGT010000584.1 GCA_016199425.1 Chloroflexota bacterium | reverse complement strand
CGGGTCGATCTCGGCCAGGTGGCGCCGGGACCCTACGATGTGCGTGTGCGGCTGGTGCGGCAGGATGGCAATTATGAGGATGCGTTTATCCGACGATTGTACGTCGCTCTGCCTACGGCAACGCCGCCGCCCTCGCCACACCGCTAGGAAGGCGAGATTCGTCGCTGGTTGCCGTCGGGCAAAGTTGGATGGCCGACAGGCCAGTAGTATAATGAGCGACTGTGTATCGGTGCGTTGGCCTATGGGAAAGGCTGGGGTTCCGATGCAAAATCAATCGATTTCTGTTTGCCGTCAATTGCGCCAAGTGCGCCGTTCGGCAATGTGTAGTCACAATTTCTTTGGAGGAAGCAATGAAAGTGAGTCAAATGAACAAGGCTCTCAGCCTTCTTGTTCTGTTAGCGTTGCTGGTGGGCGCGGTTGTCCCCTCCGCCAGCGCCCAGGCGACAGCCGTGGCCGCCAGCAGTGTGCGGGGTACGCTGATCGAAGCCGGTTCCAAACACTACCTGGGGCTGAAGGTGCTGGACCCCACCAAGTCCGTCAAAGTAGTGATGGACTACCGCCAGGATGAGTCCAGACTGGACGGCGGCTCTGGCTTCTATCTGTTCGATGAGCAAACGTTCCAGCAATTCATCGGCGGCAATAACCAGGCCAACCTGGCCGCTGGCGCGCTGGACAACAGAAGCGGTCTGAAGCAGAAGATCGCCATCATCAGCAATCCGGTGGGGACGTTCAGCGTTGTGACCTACAACGATTCCGGTATTGAGCTGGACTATACCCTCACCGCCGAGAACGCGCTGATCGTCGATGATTCGGGCGAGCAGGTGAAGAGCGCCGCAGCCGCGGCCAGCGAAGTTGCTGTGGCCGAAACGGCCGCCGAAGAAGCTGCGGTCGTTGTGACTGTGGCTGCCAGCACAGCCGTCAGCGAGACTGTGGCGGCCGCTCCGATTGCCACCCCGGCCCCGCGCAAAGTGGCGACACCGGTCATCACCCGGGCCGAATCTTTGCAGGGCGATCTGGAGGAGCAGTTTGCCAAGCACTACTTCGATCTGGCGGTTAGCGATATCAACAATCGTGTAGAAATCGCTTTGACCTACGATCCCCAGGATCAGCAGGAACTGGACAACGGCTTCAACGTCTATGCCTATAGCTCTGACCAGTTTCAGGAGCTCATCCGTAGCGGTCAAACCCCCAGTGTGGCTGAAAACACTGCTGCCGGCACGCTGACGAGGGTGGATGGTATGAAGACATTGAAGGCCACCGTCAACAGCCCCTTCAAGATGTACACGCTGATTGTCGGCAACGACTCTCGGGTTGCCGTCTCCTATACTCTGACCATCAAGAACGGTCTGCTGGTGGACGCTTCCGGCCAGTCCAACACGGCCAAAGCACTGATGGCTGCGTCCGGCGACGTACAGGAAGTTGTGGCGACGATCAGCGCGACCACAACTACCACCACGACAACCAAAGCT
This sequence comes from Chloroflexota bacterium, assembly GCA_016199425.1. Taxonomy (GTDB): domain Bacteria; phylum Chloroflexota; class Anaerolineae; order Caldilineales; family Caldilineaceae; genus JACQGT01. The sequence continues at coordinate 8,530 of JACQGT010000584.1, read as the reverse complement.
GATCCTATAGTGGCTGCCGGTGAAATCTACGTGGTCAAATCCGGTGACACCATCGCCACCATTGCCCGGGCTGCCTACGGCGATCTGAACCTGTGGGACGAACTGTGCGCCTTCAACAGCCTGGAGAATTGTGACCGCATCGAAGTTGGTCAAAAGATCACCGTGCCTGCCAAGTCTGAACTGGGCACGGGTTCGGTGACTGCGCCTGTGGCTGCCACAACCACAGCCACAACAACGGCTCCAGTAGCCGCGACCACAGCAACGACATCCACGGAGACGACGACTGCGCCTGTGGTTGACACGACGACTGTCATCACTACCACTACGACGGCTCCCGTGACGGCAACGACCACCACAACGCCCACGACTATCATCGATGTCGCCGCCAGCGCCCGCCAGTTCGAGATTCTGCTCCTGGCCTTGTCTCTGGCAAACCTGACCGACAGCCTGAAGGGGGCTGGTCCTTTTACCCTCTTCGCCCCGGCCGACGCGGCCTTTGCCAGCCTGCCGGAGAAGACGCTGGACTCGCTTCTGGCCGACACAGCCCAACTGGCCCGGGTGCTGCAATTCCACGTAGTGCCCCAGAAGTTGACGACCGCTGACATTACCGACGGCATGACCGTCAGTACGCTGATGGGCGAGACCCTGACCTTTGCGGTCTCCGGCAGTGCCATTACTGTCAACGGCGCTGCTGTCAACGCCACAGAACTGCCCGCCAGCAATGGCTCGGTCTTTATCATCGACGCGGTGCTGCTGCCTGCCCAGTAAGGCGATTGGAGATTAGCGATTAGCGATTGGAGATTCACGCAAGCCGATCTCTAATCTCATAATCTCAACCGTTGAATCGTACCGCGAACGCCCTCGCAGAAGATGCGAGGGCGTTCGCTTTGCTTGTGATCGTCGTACATCCGTGCTAAACTGTGGCCTATGCAACGCGACCCCTTTTCCCCCAAATTTGATCCCAACGCGGCTGTGGATAGCCGGCACGATCCCTTTGCCGATTGGGATGATCCGGACGATGCGCCCCTGCCCGATGAGGGTGCGGAAGAAGATCGGCAGCACCACCCTTCCCTGCTGGAAACGACCGCTCTGGCCGCTTTTTTTGGCGCGGGCGGTCCCCTGGCCCAAGTGTTGGACGGCTACGAGCTGCGCCCCAGCCAGTTGCAGATGGCCGAAGCGGTCAAGCGCGCCGTTCTGGAAAAGCGTGCAACGCTGATCGAAGCCCCAACCGGCACAGGCAAATCCATCGCCTATCTGCTCCCCGCCCTGCTCAGCGGGCGCACGGTTGTCATCGCCACGGCCAACAAATCCCTGCAAAGCCAGCTTTTTCTCAAAGACATTCCCTTTCTGCGCCAGGTATTGAAGAAGGATATCTCCGCCGTGCTGGTCAAAGGACGCAGCAACTTTGTCTGCACGCTGAAATGGGAGAAAGAGCAGCAGGAGCAGTTGGGCTTTGCCATGTACGACCGGGAGAGCGAGCAGGTGGCCTATCTGCGCCGTTGGCTGGACAAGACCGACACCGGCGACGTGGACGATCTGCCCTTTCTGCTGGACGGCGATCTGCGCCCGCGCATCGTCAGCTACCCGGACGATTGCATCCACCGCAACTGCCCCCACTTCAACGATAGCTGCTACGTCAATTGGATGCGCGACAAAGCGCGCCAGGCCCAGGTGTTGATCACCAACCACCACCTGCTGCTCACCGCTCTGCAAATGGGCGAGGGCGGCTACGGCATCCTGCCCGAAGGCTCGATTTATGTGGTGGACGAGGCCCACCAGTTGGAGGCCACGGCTACGTCCGTCTTTGAGGTGGAGGTCTCCGACTACGCGCTGACCCAACTGCTCGCCCGCAACACCTTCAAAGAGCAGGTGGACGCCGATCGGCTGGACGACCTGCGCATGCAGAGTCTGCTCGCCTTTTCCGAGGCGGACCGGCAGAGCCACGAAAACGTCTTTCGCATCGAGTCGGATTTGGAGGAGTTGAAGAAACTGGCCGGCTCTATCAAAGCCTTGCAAGACGAGATGCGGCTGAAGAACCCTTACCAGAAGCCAGATGAAACAGCCCCGCCGGACCCCAAAGATCCCAACGCCGAGGCCAGAGCACACTACGAACTGGCGTTGGAGGGATTGGGGTCGCTCTATGCCAAACTGGAGGCTGTCGCCACCAGCAAACGGGATGACCGGGTGGTGCGTTACGCCGAGCGGGTGCGGGGACAACGCATCAGCCTGCGGCTGCACGCCGCGCCCATCGACCCCGCCGGTCTGCTGTCGGAATATCTTTTCGGTTTGGAGGGGAAAGCCGTCGTTTGCACCAGCGCCACCCTGGCCACCGACGGCCACTTCGAACACTTCAAAGCCCGCTGTGGCGTGGGTGAGGCTTCCATCGATCTGGTAGCGGATACAAGTTTTGACTATCCCAACCAGGCCCTGCTCTACCAGCCCTCCCTGCCCGCCTACGATTGGCGCGCCAAAGATGTCTATTACAAGGCCGTGGCCGGGGAGATCGAGCGGCTGCTGGAGGCCAGCCGGGGCCGGGCGCTCTGTCTCTTTACCAACTGGAGCGGCTTGCAGCACGTGCGCGACGAACTGGCCCAGAGCGTCTGGCCCATCCGCGCCCAGGGGGACTATCCCCGGGATGCGCTCCTAGACTGGTTTCGGGGGACGCCCCACAGCGTTCTGCTGGCGACCAAATCCTTCTGGGAAGGGGTGGACCTGCCCGGCGACGACCTGAGTCTGGTGGTCCTGGACAAAATGCCCTTCCCCACCCCCAGCGATCCTCTGCACAGCGCACGTATGAAAGCGTTGGACGACGCGGCCCAGGGCAGCAGCTTTGGCAAATATATGCTGCCGTTGATGGCGTTGAGCCTGAAGCAGGGCTTTGGCCGGTTGATCCGCCGCAGCGATGACCGGGGCGTGGTGGCGATTCTGGACGAACGGCTAACCAGCAAGAGTTATGGCCGCCAGGTGCGCCAAAACTTGCCCCCGGCCCGCTTCAGCCGCACTTTTGCCGATGTGCATCGCTTTTTCAAAGATGCCCTTTCCAGCCGGGCCGATTTTGCGCTGAATGCCCAGGCCATCCAGGAGGAGGGGGACGATCCCATCACCTGGCGCTGGCGGCTGCTGCGTTTGCAGGATGGCAAGGCCGACGGCGGCGAGGGCACGCTGCGCCGGGGGGATCGGGTGAGCGCGGAAATTCACGCGGCTGTGGAGGGGCTGAAAAACCTGCGGGCGCGCATCAGCGATGCCGGGCGCACTACTCACAGCTTCGGCGTGGAGTTGCGTTGCAGCGCGGAAACCGAGGCTGCCCTGGCTTCCGGCCAGATCGATGGCAGCCTGGGCAAACGCTGGACCAACGAATGCTCTGTCTGGGGCAGCCTGGATGTGATTGGGCTGGCCGGGGCGGAGGGAGAGAAGGGATGACAGGATGACGGGATGATGAGATGACGGATCATCCCACCATCCCCAATCCTCCACGCGATCTGAATCTTTATGCGCCAGACAACCACCCGTGTGTCCAACGAATATGTGGAACTGGTCCGGGAAAGCCCGGACTTTCGCAATCTCTGGTTCGGTCAGATTGTCAGTTTGTTGGGCGACTGGCTCAATCTGATCGGCTCCGCCGCCCTCATCGCGACCCTCACCGGCTCCGGCCTGGCCATCAGCGGTCTCTTTGTGGTGCGGATGCTGGCCCCCTTCCTCATCAGCCCGCTGGCCGGTGTGGTGGCAGACCGCTACGACCGGCGCGTCATTTTGATTGCGGCCGACCTGCTGCGGGCGGCCATTGTGCTGGGTTTCCTGCTGGTGCGGGACGCCAATACCGTCTGGTTGCTCTATCTGTTGACAGCCCTGCAACTGGGCGTCAGCGGCTTCTTCGACCCGGCCAAGAACGCCATCCTGCCCGATGTGGTGACCCAGCAGCAATTGGGCGCGGCCAACGCGCTCAGTTCCGTCACCTGGTCGGTGATGCTGGCCTTTGGCGCGGCTCTGGGTGGTCTGGTGGCAGGGACGTGGGGCGTCTACTCCGCTTTTGCCCTGGATGCGCTGACCTTTCTCATCTCTGCCTTCTTTATTTTTCAGGTGCGCTATCGAAAGCCAGCGGGTCAGAGCAGCGCGGGCAAAAGCGTGGCCGCTGCCCTGCGCGAGTATGTGGACGGCCTGCGCTATCTGAATCGGGAGCGGGACATTCTGATGATCGCCAGCCAGAAGGGGATGATTGCCCTGGCGGTGGCGGGTGGTTTCAATGTGGTGCAGGTGGCGATTGCGGAAAAAGTTTTTGTGATCGGCGAAGGGGGCAGCCTGAGTTTGGGCATCTTTCTGACCGTCTTTGGCATCGGCACGGGGATCGGGCCGATTGTGGCCCGCTGGTGGAGCGGCGACCGGGACGGCCCTTTGCGCCAGTCGATTACGATCTTCTACGGGCTAACGTCGGTCGGGCTGTTAGTGCTGGCACCCCTGGCCGACTTTTACAGCGTCAATTTGGGGATGTTCTTGCGCGGTTTCGGCGGCGGGGTAGTCTGGGTCTTTGCCACCCAACTGCTGCTGCAAAATGTGCCGGGGGCCGTGCGCGGGCGGGTCTTTGCCACTGAATTTGCCATCTTTGCCCTGGCTTCAGCCATCGGCGCGGCGTGGACGGGTTTCTCGCTGGACAGCCTGGGCATCTCGGCCACCCTCTGGCTGATGTTCTGGTTCAATTTCATCCCCGGCGCGGTCTGGCTCTGGTGGACGCTGCGGCGCAACAAAGCCATCCGGACGGCGTCCACGGGGCCGGGGTAGCGCAGCCAGGCGAGTTCAGCGGCGATAGTCAGCGTCGGCAAAAGGTGGTATGATCTGGAGCGTATGATGTGCATTGCCCACTGACCGTTTCATTGTGTGGTTGGAAGGCGATACTTTATATTTGAAACGACTGATACCATCTCCATTGAAGCGAGTCGGTGATGCGCCTGAAGATGAACCGATGTCTTTGGATGAGATCAACGAGATTGTGCATGAAGTGCGGCAGAGACGATACATATCAAAGGCAAAGTAACCCGTGCATAGGAATTATTAAGCGGGGGGACTTTCTGGCCCAAGCATCGACTGCATTAGATTCGTCAGTGGGGCTGGCTCTGCTGTCGGCGGGGTGTAGAATGACTCAAAGACTTTCACGGAGTAGAAAATGACGAGAGTATTTGAAAAGGACGGTCATACAATATATTGGGGTGACGCACTTCAAATCCTTTCGGATGAAATTCCTGACGCCTCGGTAGATTTGGTTTTTGCTGATCCTCCTTACAACATCGGCAAAGATTTCAACGGCAGAAAAGACAGATGGGCTTCTGATGGCGAGTACTGCGAGTGGTGCTACCGTTGGCTTGATTTATGCGTGAGGAAACTCAAACCTACGGGTAGTCTGTATTTAATGGCGGCCACGCAGAATATGCCGCACCTCGACATTTACCTGAGCAAAAAACTGCATATCCTGTCAAGAATTGTCTGGTTCTACGACAGTTCAGGTGTTCAGGCCAAGAGATATTTTGGCTCTTTATATGAGCCGATCCTGTTTTGCGTCAAAGACAAGAAGCGGTATACCTTCAACACAGACGATATTTTGGTTGAAGCAAAGACAGGAGCGGAACGCAGACTCATTGACTATCGAAAAGCTGTTCCTTCTGTCTACAACACGAAGAAGGTTCCCGGCAATGTTTGGGAAATTCCGCGCGTCCGCTACAGGATGGACGAGTACGAAAACCATCCCACTCAAAAGCCTGTGGCATTGCTAGAGCGTATTATTCTTGCCAGTTCAAACCCCGGCGATTTGGTTCTTGACCCTTTCTCAGGCACATTCACAACATCGGCTGTTGCTAAAAAGTGGGGGCGTGAATCTGTCGGCATAGAAATAGAGGAGGAGTACGTCAAAATTGGACTTCGACGTTTGGAGATTCTTGCCTGTTACAATGGGGAAGAACTGAGGCGTGACCCGCGCACCTTTGAGAAAAAAATTGCCCCAACCCAACAGCGTCTGTTAGAGCGCCCATAGCATGGAACACGAATTTACGGGTCAAATACAACAAATCCTTGCCTCGGCGTTTGGCGAAGCGTGGGAGGACATCTACGGTACAAGCCCTTTGCTTCAATATTTGAACATCAAGACCAAATCGGCAACTCGCGGCGCAAAAGCCCGGGGAAGTTTTGCGAACATTTACGCCGTTTACGTTCTGGTTGAGGACTATTTGAAGAACGGTTTTGACAAACGGGAGGACTACCCAGAGTATGAGGGGGCAAGATTCACCGATTTGTTTCGGCGGCAACGAGAACTACCTTTCGGAAGCAAACTGCAAAATCACGCACTCAACAGCCGAATGAACGAGGAATTCAAGAAGTATTTCCCACAGGTTGACTATGTCCCGATTCTTCGCGACCCGCAAACGAACCACTACTGGATAAACGAGAACCTTCTCAAAATCAGAGCGGGCAGAAAGACCTACAACATAGCGCAGCCAATCATCGGAATTATTGACCTGTACATAGAAGCAAAGCGCGGCGCGTTCAAGAAGTTCATTGAGACTTGCGAGCGCCTGAAAAGTGTCACGATGGAAGGAGACTCAACAGCAGGGGATTTCATAGCAGGATTGCTCGCCCCCAATATTGACGCACGCATATTCGAGATTGTAAGTTACGCCATATTGAAACTCTATTATCACGACCAAACGGTTTACTTTGGCTACGACCTGGAAAACATTCAAGGGGAAAACCTGAAACTCTATAAAACCGGGCGCACAAACGCTAACGACGGCGGCATTGACTTCGTTATGCGGCCTTTGGGCAGATTCTTCCAAGTCACAGAGACGCTGGACGTAAGGAAGTACTTCCTCGATATAGACAAAATCGAGCGTTACCCGATTTCTTTTGTCATCAAATCGGAAGAAGATATTAACGAATTGAAGCAAAAACTACGGGCAGGTGCAGAAAGGCAATACTCCATCAAAGCGATTGTCGAAAAGTATATGAACTGCATTGAGGAGATAATCAACTTAACCGTTCTACGCCAACGCTTCAGAGAGGCGACCGCTCAGGGTTATTTGCGTGATATCCTCGATGAGGTTATTCGCCAAAGCAGAGTTGAGTTCAATTATGACGACGAGGCAAAGTAAAAGCCTCACGGCGAGTATTTCTTCCTCTCTGCGCCAGCGTAGAGAGCCATTGCGGTTCTGCGCTCTTTCACTGTTTGCTCTGCTTCTCCTCGTGTACCACCTCATTCCCAAACCCCTCCTCGCCCAGGACGCGGTGACCGGCGCGGCAGTGGTACGCGGTTCGCTGGACCGCCAGTTCGCCCGCCACATCCTCACTGTGCGCGCCTGGGACCCCAGCCAGCCTCTGACAATTCTGCTCGAATACTCTCCCCAGGGCCGCTGGGAACTGGACGACCGCTCCGGCTTCTTTGTTTTCAACGATGCGGGATTTGCCGCGTATCAGAACGGGGAGATTCCCGGCTCGGTGAGCGTCGCCGCGGGGGATCGGCTGCCCGGCGAAGGCAGACGCTTGCAGGCAACCATCGGCACGCCCATTCCGGGGAGCTTTTTCGTCGTCGTCTACAACGATTCCCCCATCCCGATGGGCTATACCCTGCGCGCCACGAATGGGGGATTCAGCGACAGCAGCGGCCAGGTGATCGACGGCGGCGCGCCGGCACCTGCCGGTGGGGGCGCGGCAGAAGTCTTTCCGCTGGTGATTGTGCCCGCTCCCACACCTACGCTGCCCGCGCCCACGCCGATTCCACCCCTGCGCGCCTCTGTTGTGCGCGGCCTGCTGGATGCGCGCTATGCCCAGGACTTTTTTACCCTGGAGGTGGTGGATACGGACGCGCCTCTGATCGTCGAGATGACCTACGACCCCCCGGAACAGATTCTGCTGCTGGACAGTCTCAACTTCTGGCTTTTTGACGAAGATCAATTCCATTCTCAGGAGATCAGCGGCTCTCGCCCGGAGTTTGAGCCAAACCGGGCCGCGGGCACCCTCATCTACCGGGACGACATCCCCCTTTGGGTTACGACCATCGAAAACCCCCTGGACAAATATTGGCTGGTTGTCAACCAGCACGCGCACGCGCTCTCTGTGGGCTACCGGCTGCGTGTGCAAAATGGCGTTGTCGTGGACGAGGGGCAGCAGGCCCAGGTGGTATTGACCCAGCCGCGCACCCTTCCCGGCGTGGGCAGCACATTGTGGATCGTCCGCTCCGGCGAGACGCTGGGCGCTATCGCCCAGGCGGTCTATGGGGATCGGCGCTACTATACGGCCATCTGTTCGGCCAATGGACTTCTCAACTGCAATCATCTCTATCGGGGTCAACGGCTGATTCTGCCACCCGTCTCCGCGCTCTCCCCCGTCATCCCATCATCCCAACCCCTCTTTCTGCCCACCCGCCAGGCTGGGGGTGGAGCGCCGGTTGCCAACAATCTGCTGGAAGTCGCGGCCGGGGAGAGCAGCCTGCAAACTGTGCGCGATCTCATCGGCCAGACCTCCCTGGCGGAGACGCTGGCCGCGGCCGGCCCCT
>JACQGT010000068.1 GCA_016199425.1 Chloroflexota bacterium | reverse complement strand
GGACCATCGCCCGGGCCAGGGCTACCCGCTGGGCTTCTCCGCCAGAGAGGGTGCGGGCCTGGGCCTGGGCCAGGTCGGCCAGCCCCACCTGTTCCAACACCTGTCCGATGCGATCTTCCCGATCCCGCCAGCCGCGCAGTTGCAGCCCGTAGCGCACATTCTGATAGACTGTGCGCCGCAGCAGCACCGGGCGCTGAAAAATCGTCGTCACCCGCCGGCGCAGGTCCAGGGATGGCTGTCGATCCGGGCCGATCTCGTCGCCCAGGAAGTGAATCGTTCCTTGTGTGGGCGGCTCCAGAAAATTGAGCAGCCGCAGTAAGGTGCTCTTGCCCGCGCCGCTGGGACCGACCAGGGCCAAAATCTCGTTCTGTCGAATCTCCAAACGGTCGACGTTGAGCACCTGGCGGGAGCCGTAGCAACGGGTTACTCCCTGCAGGCGGAAAAGGGGTGCATTCATTCGTTGAGGCTGCTCCCCTGCAGACGCAGCATGGCCAGGTTGGCAAAAAAGGAAAGGCTGAGCAGGATGATGCCCAGGGCAATCGCCAGCTCGAAGTTGCCCTTGCGGGTCTCCAGCACGATGGCCGTGGTCAGAACCCGGGTTCTATGCTCGATGTTTCCCCCCACCAGCATCACCGCGCCCACTTCGGAGATGACGCCGCCAAAGCCAGCCACAACGGAGACGATCACGCCGGTGCGGGCTTCGGCCAGGATAGCCTGGGTGGCTTGCCAGGGAGTAGCGCCCAGTCCCAGCACTTGCAGGCGCAGATTCGGGTCCACCCCCATGACAGCGGCCATTGTAAAACCGGCCACCAGGGGAAAGGCAATAATAGTCTGAGCCAGGATCATAGCTGCCGGGGTGAAGAGATTCGGAATAGCCCCCAGACTCAAACTGCCCAGAGGACCGCTGCGGGAAAGCATGAGGTAGACAAAAAGCCCCACCACCACCGGCGGGAAACCCATCCCCGTGTACATGACGGCGATCACCAGACGCCGCCCCACAAAGCGGGTCAACCCCAGCAGAGCGCCCAGAGGAATGCCGATGACTGTACTCAAGAGCAGAGCAATGCCCGATACCTGCAAGGAAAGCCAGACGATTTCGGCCAGGGCGCTGTCCCCCGCCCCGATCAGACGTACAGCCTCAACCAGGCCCTCAATCAGCGTACGAATGGCCGTCTCCTTCCCTCACAGTTCGACCACAATCCGGCCCATATCCGCAGTTTCATACCCGCCCAACCCATACATCTCCGGACGCCGGCTGAGGATTGTGACGTCCAGGCATAGGGCACGAGCGGCTAGTACAGCGGGGCGTAAATGTTTTAGCGGTTCCTGCTCCCCGCCGGTCCGTGACCGGCGGCGGGTACCCACCAGACGCCGCCGGGTCACGGACCCTTCGACAGGCTCAGGACACCGCCCGGCGAGAGCAATCGCAACCCCATAGATATTTACGCCGCGCTGCACTAGCCACCGCCGCGCAGGGTCTTCCAGTGCAATTTCTCAAACATCGCGTCCAGGGCGGCCTGATCCCCGGAGAACTCCACCGCCGCGCCGCCGATGACCAGCGAACCGATGTGGTTTGGTTCAGCTTTGCTGACAACCGCCTGCCAGTTGTCGGCCACCATCACATTCTCACCCCGCTCCACCGCGCCCAGATCGGCCAGATACTCCTTCATCAGCCACTGGGGCACGCCGTGATATTCGTGGCGGATCATTGGCCGCCCCCCACCGGCGGGAAAATCAACACCTCGCCGTCTTCGGGTATTTGCATATCGATACCGCCCAGATAGCGAATATCTCGCCCGTTGAGGAAGACGTGAATACGGGAACTCAGCTCCCCATCCCGAAAGAGTTGATCCTGCAAACCCGGATGCAGGACGACCAATTCATCCAGCATCTCCCGAAAGGTGTTGCCCGGCCCAGACCGAAGCGTCACCTTTGCGCCGCCGACAATCATGCGCAGGGTGGCAAAAACCCGAATCTGCATAGTCCTCTCCCTCATCGGCCTGGCGGAAAGATGTGAATCTCGTCGCCAGGCTGTATAGCCGTCTCGATGCCGGCCAAATAATCCATATCTTTGCCTGTGTTCAGCACCCGCCACGTGGGCTTCAGCGCATAGGCCCGCTCAGCCTGGAACCAGAGCGTGCCCGTGCGGTCCAGATGTTCGCTGCTCTGCCACTCCACATCGAAGACTTCGACTCTGGCCTCGGGGAAATAGTTGAAGAACTTGCGCAGCGCGTGGCGCATCTGTGCGCCCTGGACCAGGTGCATTGCCATCTGCTGTGTGCCGGTAATCTGGCGCATCTTGCCGAAGAGAACGACCGGCACGGCAAAATCCCCGTTGTCCAGCTCCCGGGCGGCTTGATAGCCCATCTGCATGAGATGGAGATGGGTGCTCAACAATTTATTCCACCCGGCCAGAGCTGTGGGCACGACCACATCCCCCGGCATCTCTTCACTCAAAAAGCGGGCAAAGGCGCTGTGCACCAGACTCATAGAGCCGGTGACGAAGACCGGGGGCACGTGAGTATGCCGGGGACCGTGGCCCGCGTGCAGCCTGCCCGCCCGGAAGAGATAGCGGGCCAGATCAGCGCTGGTGTCCAGGCCGATCACACGGGTCAGCCAGAGGGTGAAGAAGCGCCGCCGCTCGGCCAGATGCGCCTCATCAGCCTGCTGTTCCCAACCCAGGACAGCAGCCGTCTCCGGGTTGTTCAGCAGATAGTCATAGGTGGCGACGACCAGTTCGTGCCCGCGCCGAAAAAGCGCCTCGACCGTCGCCAGCATAGCGGAATGCTCGGCCTGGCTCAGGTTCAAAAAGTCGAGCATCCGTCGCCATTCTTCTTCGGGCAGCGGGTCCAGATCGCGCAACTGCCAGCCCGTCCGTTGGCTTCCATCCCTGAAAGATGCAAATGGATCCATCACCCTACCTCCTCGTCTATAGCTCCGCCAGCACCTGACCCATCTGCCGTGTGCTGTAACCGCCCAGGGCCTCCACCGCAGCCAGGAACTGTTCATCCCGCCCGCGGATCAACGCCAGCAGGGGCGCCAGCAGTTCACTCTCGTAATAGTCCACCGGTATCACCAGATCGTAGCGCTCATCGAAAAGCGGTACGAAGTCCAACTCCAGGGCCCGGGCCGCGGCCAGAATACCCAGACCGCAATCGGCCGCGCCGCTCTTCACCGCCGCGGCCACCGACAGGTGGGTGAACTCCTGGCGTTCATAGCCGGTGATGTTACGGGGATTCAGCCCTTTCTGTTTGAGCGCGTAGTCGAGCAGCACACGGGTTCCCGCGCCCCGCTGCCGGTTGACAAAAGCCACATCCTCCCGCACCAGGTCCTCCAGGCTGGCGATGGCTTTCGGGTTGCCGCGGGGAAGCATCAACCCCTGCTGGCGGTTGACAAAGCCGAGCAGCACCACCCGTACCCCCTGGGGCGTGAGCAGGCGGCGGATGGAATCCACATTGTAGGCGCCGCTCTCCTCGTCCAGCAGATGGGAGCCGGCCAGGTGGGCTTCGCCCCGCTGCAGGGCCAGCAGCCCACTCAGGCTGCCCACGTGGGCCGAGGAGAGGCTGCGCCGGGGCTGGCCCTGGCGCAGCCGGTCGGAGAGCAGGTCCAGAGTCAGGTCGTGGCTGCCGATGGCGACAATCGTCGTGTCGATGCTGGAGAGAGGGCGCATCAGTTCTACAGCCACTACCGCGCCCGCGGGATGGCCCTCGGAGAAGCGGGGAATCTTCACCAGCCCATCCGCCTTGACCAGCGACATCAGCACGCCCGCGCCCCCGGCCAGGGGCGTGGCTACCAGCCGTTCGCCCACCTTGCCCAGCGTCACCCGCAGGAAGTGATCTTCTCCTATGGGCGAGAACACTTTGCGAGTGAGGGTCGCCTGCACCGTCGGCTTCTCCGGCATTTCCAGCCCCTGCCAGCGGTAGAGCAGAGGCTTCACCAGCAGGTCGAAGGTCATCGCGGCGGAGACGGGATAGCCGGGGATACCCACCAGCGCCCTCCCCTTTGCCACACCCAATACCACCGGATGGCCGGGGCGGATGGCGATGCCGTGGACGCGCAGCTCGCCCAGTTCCTGCACAATCGTAGAGGTGTAATCTTCCGAACCGGCCGAGGAACCCGCGTTGACGGCGACCAGATCGTGGCTTTCCAGGGCGGCGGCCACCGCGTCCCGGATGGCCGCGTAGTCATCCCGGACGATTGGCAGTCGCGTCACCGTACAACCGGCTTCCTCGACCTGCGCCCCCAGCATTAGCGAGTTGTACTCGATAATATCGCCGGGTTTCAGGTCGCTGCCGATTGTCACCAGTTCCGTGCCGGTGGGCAGAATCGCCACTCGCGGCTGCCGGTAGACGGTGACTTCGGTGTGGCCGCTGCCGGCGATGGCACCCAAATCTTGTGAGCGCAGCCGGTGGTTGGCCGCCAGCACGAGTTCCGATGCCACGATGTCCTCACCCATCGGGCGCACGTATGTCCACGGGGCGGAAGAGGCGAGAATCTCGATGTACTCCACCCCGTCACGGCTCACTGGCTGGGTCTGTTCGATCATAACCACCGCGTTCATGCCCGCGGGCAGGGGATCGCCCGTGTCCACGGGGAGGGCCTGCTCACCCAGACGCAGGAGAAGCGGGCTGGTCTCGGTGGCGCCCCGGGTCTCCTCGCTGCGCACTGCGTAGCCGTCCATCGCGGTCGCGTGGTAGTAGGGGGACGAGATGCGCGCCCAGACCGCTTCAGCGGTCACACGGCCCAGGGCTTCGGCCAGGGAGATCGTCTCTTTGCCCAGAGGAGCGAGCAGGCCAGCCGCGTCCAGCGCCGCGTGCCAGTCGGCAATGGCTACGTCCAGGGGTACGTCGTGGAGGTAGATGTCACGGTCGTGGGGTAAGTGAGTCATTTTGAACAGTCAAATTCGTGTAGAATGGACGAAAAAAGAGCCGGTAAATGCAGACGATTTGTTCATTGACGAAATGCCAAAAGTCAAGTATTGTAATAATAGACTTCTGACATCTCGGTTAGACCGCATTTTATTGCGTATAGTAAAGGGTTTACAACAATGTCGCTTGGTATCGCGTTTAAAGGACCGGAAGGCATCGTTCTGGCGGCTGATAGCCGTGTAACAATAAATGCTGAAATACAAAAAGGAAATGAACGTATTCTGCTTCCGTCCACTTTTGATAATGCAACCAAACTTCTCAAGATAAATGGTCAAGATCACGTGGGTGTTGTGACGTATGGATTAGGAGCATTGGGTACATATCAGCCGCGAACAGCGCACAGTTTCTTGCCAGAATTTGAGGACGAACTGAGCGAGGCGAAAATTCCACGTCTTGGGATAGAGGAATTTGCGGGAAAACTCAGCGAGTTCTTTATGCGACAATGGAATGGTCTGATGCCCTCCGATTTTTCTGGTTCTGATGATATGATATTTCTGGTCGGTGGCTATGATAAGGGAGAACCATATGGTCGCCTGTTTCAGTTCGCTATTCCGTCCAATCCCAAACCTATGGAGCAGCATTCCAATGACTTCGGAATTGTATGGGGAGGACAAGCAGAATTTACCCATCGATTATTTAATGGCTTTGATCCTAAACTACCGCAAATGATAAAACAACAGCTAAGTCTTTCCGATACAGAGATTGGAGAATTATTCAATTCTCTTCGCGGCAATCTAGCGATCCCGATTCCTTACCAATTCCTGCCCCTACAAGATTGTGTTGATCTCTCCATACTGTTGATTCGGATGACAATTGAGATTCAATCCTTTTACCTTGGAGTTCGTGGAGTTGGAGGTGCAATCGATGTAGCTACAATCACACGTACACACGGATTTAAGGCTATCCGACAAAAGTCGATTTTAGGAGAAAGGGAGCGGATTTAATATGACAACTCAAACTTATGCTCTAAATTCTAATGATTGGTTATTGATAAATCAGGGCTTGCACATAACTCTGCAAAACGTATTTCCTATGTATTTCCAAGTTGTAGGCCATGCAACTCAGAGAGATAATAGTTATGTTAGTGTCTTAGCATATCCCATTGTAACTGATGACTCAGACTTCCAATGGAACAAGCTTTTCGCAGATTCTCGATCTGAAGATGTTTTTGCGGCACTTGCCAATGAGGCGCGTGAAGCAGACGAAATCGACCTCTGGAGCCTCGAAGATAGCGGCTTGTGAGATCGAGAACAACGCCAAGCTTTCGTCGATTGCTCTCCCAACTGCCTGATCATCTCCGCCGACAAGCAGTGATTGCCTATCGGCAGTTTCGGGCCGACCCATTTCATCCTAGCCTGCAATTCAAACGAGTCAGCCAGCGCGAACCCCTCTATTCCGTGCGAATTACCCAAGATTATCGAGCCGTTGGACTCTGGGAGAACGACGAAATTCGCTGGGTTTGGATCGGTTCCCACGCTGGCTACGACGCGCTTCTCCGCCGACGATAACTTCCTCAATGCAAATAGACCGTCACCCACGCGCCCTCACGGACGCCGTTGGCGTTGAGGTCGATTTTCACTACTCCATCGGCGTGGACGAGAGTGTAGATGAGATTGGATTTACCCAAGACGGGCACGGCCCACAGCTCGCCGTCTCGCTCCTCCAGCCGCACCTGCACGTAATCCTCCCGTCCGGCAGCGGAGGCGATGTTGCGGGCCAGCCGGGCCTGGACCTGCTGCCTGGGCTGATCCGTCGCTCCCAACAGGGCGCGGATGGCGGGTGTCACCATCAGGTCGAAGATGACCATTGCCGAGACCGGATTGCCGGGCAGCCCAAAGACAGGCACGCCGTCGGCCACGGCCACAATCGTCGGCTTGCCGGGACGCACGCTCAGCCCGTGGGCCAGCACCCCCGGCGCGCCCAGCCCGGCGATGACCTCCACGCTCAGGTCCCGGTAGCTGACCGAACTGCCCGCGGAGAGGACGACGATATCCGCGTCCCGGTGGGCCTGGGCTGCGGCGGCTTCCAGCGCGACCCGCTCGTCAGGCACAATGCCGTAGAGGATCGGTGCGCCGCCCGCGCGCCGGGTCAATCCGGCCAGGGTGTAGGAGTTGATGTCCCGCACCTGGCCTGGCGCGACGGGCTGGTCCGGGGCCACCACTTCGTCGCCGGAGGAGATGATGGCGACCCGGGGCGGCGCGGCCACCGTTACGGTTGTGATGCCCAACGCCAGCAGCCCGCCGATGTCCTGGGGGCGCAGACGGCGGCCCGCTGCCAGAATGGGATCGCCGGCGCGGATGTCCTCGCCG
>JACQGT010000581.1 GCA_016199425.1 Chloroflexota bacterium | reverse complement strand
GGCTTCCATCTGGTCAACGGCGCGCCGATTCAGGAGATCACCGGTACGCAACTGCTGCCTGTAGCGACGGGCTTCGGGCTGAACATCCCGCCGGGTATTCGCATCCCCCACACGCCGGGGATGACCTATTCCGTCGTCGTCGCCAGCCGGGACACGGCCTACGGCAACAGCCAGGCCACGGCGACCCTCAACATTCTGGGGCCGGATTCTCTGGTACAGGTGGAGGAGATAAAACTCTCTATGCCGGTTGTGCAGGTGAGCGCGGCCGGGCTGTTGACGCCGGACCAGTTGGAACTGACCGATGCGCCCTACGACACACTGGGGGTCGGTCTGAACCCGGACGCCAATCAGATGAGCGTCACTTCGTCCCTGCGCAGTCAGGAAACGCCCGATCTGGCAATGTCCCTCAACAACGGCCAGGGGGCCGACTATCGTCTGCGCCTGGGCGGGCTGGAGATTGCCCAGGGCTATGCAGTGGCGATGGGCTTTGACCCGGCCACGGGCAGCCTTTCCATCGAGGACAACGACCCGGCCAACAACAGTTATACACTGGGGGTTGAGCGGCTGCATCAGAGCGGCCAAAGCGACAGCGCTTCTGTCACAGCCGACGACGCGGGGTCGGCTGGCGCGGTTCTGGACCTGGGCGCAGGCTGGGACGGCTCGCAACCGCCGCCCGTCCAGCCCAACACAACGCCTACTCTGCCCGGCAATCGACGTATTTACATTCCGTTGGTGGGTGCGCCGGCAGCGCCGGTGCATCCATTGCTCTTTTTGCCGCATATCCTGAACAGATAATATGACGCCCTTCGATCTCCTTCTCCTGCTCGTCGTCATCAGTCTGTCGTCGATCTTTGTGGATCGACGCTGGCAGACCCGTCGCGCCCGCAAAGCCCAGGCCGCCGCGCAGGGCAGTCCGGGAGAAGCCGGTGCGGTCCCGTCCCGTCGGTTGAGCTGGCGGGAACGGCGGGCGCTGAAGAAAGCGGAGAAAGAAGCCGCACGCAAGGCCGCAGAGGAGAAGGCCGCGGTCCGCAAACGCCTGAGCTGGCGGGAGCGGCGGGCGCTGAAGAAGGCGGAGAAGGAAGCCGCCCGCAAAGCCGCAGAGGAGAAGGCCGCGGTCCGCAAACGCCTGAGCTGGCGGGAGCGGCGGGCGCTGAAGAAAGCGGAGAAAGAAGCCGCCCGCAAGGCCGTAGAGGAGGCCAGAAAGAAGCGCTCCGCAAGGCCGGGAGAGGAAAACGGAGCTCTCCCTGGGCCGGACGGGGCGCAGGATAACGACGGGCAGGACGCGCAGTCCCTCACAGCCCAACCGGGAGAACAGATCGGCCAGGCCGAGGCGGCGGCAGAAGGGGGCGCCGAAGACGAGGAGGGCGTGGACAACTTTGGCGCTGTCGTCGCCATTCTCATCGCGCTGGTGACACTGGCCGGCGCCTGGGTGGGCTGGGGCATCGGCGCAGTCTACGGCGGGGCCAGCGGCGAACAGTCCGCGGGGCTGAACGCGGTTCTCAATGTGGAATCCACCCTCACCAACAGCAGCGTCGCCCTCTACAAAGAGTACCGGGTCTTTACCGAATATACCCGCTACCAGACCCTGGCCGACCTGCAAGCCCAATCCGGCGGGGCGGATGCGCCTTCGTCCCTGCCCGCGCGCAAAACCGACGACGCGGACCTGGCCGCGGTGCAGCTTCCCTTCTTCCTCACCCGCTATCTGACCCGAGAGGGCGATTACGACAGACACCGGCAGTTGGGTGAGGCCTGGGCGGAGGCGGCCCAACGGCTGGATTTGCAGCCTGGGCCCCACTTTGCAGTTGCGGATGATTGGCAGAAGACGACCGAATGGATGGTCGCCCTCTTCATTCTGCTCGCCCTCGCCCTGCTGGTACTGACCTTTGCCGAGGCGCTGGATGCCCGGCGGCGGCTTCTGCGCTATGTCGCTGCGGCCTTCGGCGCGCTCCTGCTCATTCTGACTGTTATCGCCAAATTCTGGATCGAAGGTGGGTGAGACAATGACCGATCCACAGAACGGCCAGGCCAGGCCCTGGTTCAACGGAGACCCTTTCGAACGGATGGTGGCCCTGCTGATCGGGATCGTCACCCTCCTCTCCGCGGTGGTGGGCTATTTGCAGGTGGTGGACGACGGCTACAGCACAAAAGCCTACAACACCAGCCAGCAGTTCGCCCTGCAATCCATCGGCGGGCGGGCCAGGGGCGAAATCCTGGCCGGCTACGCCTGGTCTGACGCCTACCGCACCTGGCTGGCCCTGGACACCCAGGCGGTGCTGGCGCAGAACGAAGGCAACGAAGCGCTGGAACAGAACTATCTGGTCGCCAGGGATCGGATTACCGGCCTGACCCCTCTGCTGCAACCCCCCTATTTCGACGAAGCCGTTCAGGGTTTCCCCCATCTGCGCGCCTACGAGTCGGACCTCTACATCCGGGAGACGGCGGCCCTGCAGGAGAATTTCCTGAACGCGGACGCCGTGGGCGCGGCCTGGGGGGAGAAATCGGGCAAGCACGTCGTCCATCTCACCCTCTTCACCGTTGTTCTCTTCCTCTATTCCCTTTCCCTGACTGTGGCCGGTCGCATCCGCTGGGTCTTCGTTGGGCTTAGCAGCCTCATCGCCCTGGGCACAACCGTCTGGATGATTCAGGTGATTCTGACGCCGGTGACGGCCATCCCCCAGGCCGCCATCCAATCCTACGCCGTAGGGGTGGGGCTGGCCCATCAGCAGGGCTACGCCCAGGCCCAGGAAGCCTTCAGCGAGGCCATCGCGCTGGCCCCCGATTTTGCCAATGCGCTCTATGAACGGGCCAAAGCCAACCACCTGCTCAATCAATTAGAGCAGGCCGCGGCCGACTATACCGCCGCGATGGAGGCGGGCCGCCAGGATGTCAATGTCTATTGGAATGCGGGCTGGAACGCCTATAGTATGGGCGACTACCCCCAGGCCATCGCCCTGACCGAGCAGGCTCTGGAGATGGCCCCGGACCAGCTTGCCCTGCATTTCAATCTGGCCCTGGCCCAACTGGCCGCGGGGCAGATTGTGGACGCCAAAATTACCTACGCCGTAGGGGTGAAGCTGGCCGAGCAGCAGGTGGCCGCCCTGCGCGCCGAGGGCAAAGACCCGCCCTCCTCCCTCTGGTGGTATCTGGACACGGCAGTGTTCGATCTGCGCAATCTCTATAAGTGCATCGAAAGCAAAGAGTGCGACGGCGCGCCGCCCTATACAGCCATCGCCGCCAATTTTCAGATCAGCCCGACCGCCCTGCGCTTCGAGCGCTCCCTGCAATCCCTGGCTGTGGCCCTGGAATATCCCGATTTCGTAGCGGAGACAGCGCCCGACGCAGCGCCGGGGGCAGAGCCGCTGGTGGGCGAACTGGCCTTCTCCAGCGGCGTCTACGACATCGACGGCAAGCTGGTCTCCTACATACCTCTGGGCGATTCGGCCGCGCCCCTGCGCTTTGGCATGGCCCAGGAAGGCCAGGGCGCCGCGATGGATACCAGTCTGGTGCGGGCTACCAGCGCGGTCAACCGGGACATTTTCGTCACCTTCCAGTACAACGGCATCAGCCAGGGCCAACTGATTGTGATGAAAGTTTATCTGAACGACCGCGAAGCCTCTGGCCTGCGCCTGGCCCTGCCCTGGACTCTGGACGAAAGTGGGGAAGCCTCTCTGCCTCTCAGCCCCGGACGTACATTTTCTCTGTCGCCGGGGGATTATCGGGTTGATTTTTACGTCAACGGACAGCTCGTGCAGACCGGCACGTTTGAGATCGACGCCTGAAGATGACCACTCTACAATCCCGTCTTATGCTGCTTGTTTTCATCGGCTTTGGCATCGTCAGCCTGGGGTTGACGCTGGCCATCTATTGGGGTGGCGCAGTCAGCCCGGACACGGACATTTCCGCGGATCGGGACATCGCCGTCGTGCTGGAACAGGTGGCGGGCGAGAAGATCGAAGCGAGCACAGACGCCAGCGGCCAATTGCTGGCAGTGATTCCCGGCTCTGCCCAGGCGGGGGGACAGGAGAGCAATCTGCCTCTGCCCGATGGCTCTTATCTCTCGGACTTCGAGCTGGACGTGGACGCCTTCAACTTTCGCAACTACGGATCCACCTTCCCCGAAGGCAATCTGACCATTGCCGAAATTTACGAAATTTTTGGCGAGGGGGTCTGCCTGCGGGTGGAAAATGGGGTCTGCACGCCCACCCCCGCCGCCCAAATCTGGATCGACCAGATGAACGGCGTGATGGGTCAGGGCCACTGTCTCGGCTTTACTGTGCTGGCCTACGATCTCTTCCGGGGCAATCTCTCCACCGAGCGCTTTGCAAGCCAGGCGGATATTGTCAACCAACTGGCGCAGGATGTCTCGGTTATGCGCACCCTTGCCCAGCGCTGGAGTTTGCAGACGACGCCCGAATTGCTGCGGGCTTCGGTGGTGGGTACACCCCGGGATATTATTATTAAGTTGTACGAGTTGAAAGAGCCGGTAGACCTGGGCATCTTCGGGCGCAAGGGCGGCGGCCATTCAATGCTGGCCTACGGCGTGGAAAACCAGGGCGACGGCGTCTATCACATCCTCGTCTACGACAACAACTGGCCCAACCAGAAAGTCTTTGTCGAAGTGGACACCAACAGCAACACCTGGCAATACGCCCTCTCCGGTGAAAACCCCGCGGAAGTGCCTGCCATCTGGGAAGGCGACGCCGAGACCCGCACACTGATTTTCATTCCTCTGAGCGCCTATGAGCAGCCGGTCACCTGCCCCTTCTGCCCGGACAGAGCCAGGGCTTCGGCCAAAGCGGGGCTGGCAATGCTCCAACCGGCTACGGGCGGGGGCGAGTTTGTGGTGGTGGCCCTCTCCGGCGAGGAGGGCAATTTGCAGGTGAGCAGTCCGGAGGGGGGGCGGCTGGGCCAGTTTGACGGCCAATTTGTCAACGAAATCGCCGACGCGCTGGCTGTGCGCCCCCGCAGCGCGCTCTACAATAACGGCGAACCCATCCTCTACCTGCCCAAAAATCAGGAGTTTTCGGTCCAGGTGCAGCCCCGGGAGGGAGTGGCCCAGGGCAGCGCCAGTCTGCGTATGATCGGCCCGGACATCGCCGTCGCCATCGACAATCTGACAATCACCCCCGGCCAGCAGGAGCAATTCACCTTTTCCCCCGACAGCCGGCAGATCGGCTACATCCCCAGCGGCGGGCAGACCCCCACAATACAGTTCGCCTATTTTCAGGGCGACGCCAGCTATCTGGCCGTCCTGAGCGGGGTGGAGTTGCAGGCGGGGCAGGAGTTCGGGCTGGGCGCGGATGGGGAGAGCGGCGAGTTTTTTGTCGAGAGCGCAGGGGGCAGCGAGCAGCCGCTTACCCTTGTCCTCTCCAAAATCGATGGGAAAGGCAGCAGCCAGTTCGCCAGCAACAGCCTTGCGCTGGCGGGCAATGGGGCGCTGGCGTTGGATGTCCAGGCGTGGCAGGAGAACAGCAGCCTGACGGTCACAGTGGACGAGGACGGCAACGGCGCGCCGGATCGCACAGAAGAAGTGGCCGACCAGCCCATCAGCGAACTTCTGAGCCAGCCCTTCCAGCCGGAGCAGGTGCGCCAGATGCTGGGCCAGTCGGCTGCGTTTCTGGCCCCCCAGGAAGCAGCGGCGCTAGGCCAGAGTCTGCTGGAAGCCATCGCCGACGGCGCGGTGAGCGGGGCAGAGGCCGGGCAGCTCCTCTTCGATCTGGGCCATTTGGGGATGGACAGCCAGGAACTGGCCGCCTTTGTCCAGGCCGGGGAGATGCCGGTGGAGGAGCAGGCGGCGCTGCTCTTCAATCTCTACGTGGATGAGAATCAGCAGCAGGAGATCGTCGCCGCAGCTTTCCCCAACCCGGCTCAGCAGATCGCTGTGACGGCTCAGTTGGAACGGCTGGAAACAGCCCGAACAGTCATCAATGAATTCGAGTTCACCGGCCAGCCGCCGGAGAATTTTGCGCAGTACGTCGCCGGGCAGAATCTTAGCCCGGACGTTCAGGATGCCCTGGCCCGAGTGGGCAACGTCCCAGGCAGTGTCGGGGCTGGCGGGCAAGTCATCGCCAGCGCCCAGAGCAACGACACACCGACGGACACGCCGGTCCCGCCCACAGATACGCCGCAACCAACCGAGACGCCGGTCCCAACGGATACGCCCGTCCCGCCCACCAACACACCGGTTCCGCCCACGAATACACCCGTGCCGCCGACGAATACGCCGCGCCCGACGAACACGCCCGTCCCGCCGACAAACACACCGGTCCCGCCGACGAATACGCCGCGCCCGACCAACACACCCGTCCCGCCCACGAATACGCCGCGCCCGACGAACACACCGGTCCCGCCGACGAATACGCCGCGCCCGACCAACACGCCGGTCCCGCCGACAAACACACCGGTCCCGCCGACAG
>JACQGT010000595.1 GCA_016199425.1 Chloroflexota bacterium | reverse complement strand
GCGCTGGAAGGTGGACGAACACACGGACATCCAGCAGCCTCTGGCATGAGCGGTCACCGGCTGGAGGTGGACGCCCACATTGTGTCAGGCACCACCAGCGCCATCAACAATCTGGCCCAGTGTGTGTTAGAACACGGCATCGACATCGACGAATTGGTGCTGGAACCCCTGGCCAGCGGCGAAGCAGTTCTGACGCCGGAAGAGCGCCATATGGGGGTGGTGATGGCCGATTGGGGCGGCGGCACAACCGATCTGGCCTTCTTCCGGGGCAACGGACTGTGGCATACGGAAGTGCTGGATGTGGGCGGCAACCACCTGACCAATGACGTGGCGCTGGGTCTGCGTGCCCCCTTCGAAGTGGCGGAGGAGATGAAACTGCGCTACGGACATTTACAGCCGGAGCGGGTGGCCGAAGACGAGCAGGTGTGGGCGACGGTCTTTGGCGACCGGCCCGAGCGCACCTTCAGCCGCCGCTTTATTAGCCAGATTCTCCAGGCCCGGGCCGAAGAAATCTGCGAGATCATTCAGGAGCGGGTGACGACCAGCGGCTACGGTCAAATGGTCCCCGCCGGGCTGGTGCTGACCGGCGGCTCCAGTCAGATTCCCGGCGCGGTGGAGCTGAGCCGCCGTCTGCTGGGTATGCCTGTGCGTGTGGGCCGCCCCGGCGAGCACACGCCCATCCAGCAGTTGAGCCGGGAGTTGCAATCGCCCGCTTTCGCCACCAGCGTGGGTCTACTACTCTGGGGGCTACACGAAGATGCACGGGCCATCCATTTTCCCATGCACACGACACTGCGCGAGGAAAGCCCAATGTTGGGTCGTTTGGGGGGCTGGCTGCGCAGTCTGCTGCCGGGGTAGTTTCCCGCCAATGCTCTGTAGGGGCGCTGCTTGCTGCGCCTGATGCACAGCGGGCGCAGCAAGCAGCGCCCCTACGGATTGACAGCGAGTGCGACACGAGTCCAGCAACGCCACCCAAGCAAGTAGATGGTTTGCAATCCTCTCAACTTTATAGTACGATTTCGCAAATCTGATGGAGGATTTTGGAGAGTTGGACCATCGGATTGCCCCTCAACACGCTTGGCTATCCGAAAATTGAATGGATAGCAATCTCCGACAGCGGTATTCAATTTGCAGCCACTATAACCGCTGCCTGCACGATCCCAAGCTGGCTGGCAGTTTGACAGAGGAGTTTGTCGATGACACGGAAAACCGGACATTCCCAGTTTGTGGATAACTTTGCTCAGATCAAAGTGATCGGTGTAGGTGGAGCGGGCCAGAATGCGGTAAACCGGATGATCGACTCCGGTATCCAGGACGTAGAGTTCATCTCTATCAACACCGACGCCCAGGCGTTGATGCTCTCCAACGCGCCCCAGCGCTTGCGCATCGGAGACAAACTGACCAAAGGCCTCGGCTCCGGCGGCAATCCTGAAGTGGGACTACGCGCAGCCGAAGAGAGCAGGGAAGAGATCGAGGCAATGATCGAAGGCGCGGATATGGTTTTTGTCACCGCGGGCATGGGCGGCGGTACAGGCTCCGGCGCTTCGTCGACTATTGCCGGCATTGCCAAAGCGATGGGTGCGCTCACGATTGGCGTGATCACCCGCCCCTTCACCTTTGAGGGAGCGCAACGCCGCCGGGTGTCCGAGGGCGCGATTGCGCGGCTAAAAGAGAATGTGGACACCCTCATCGCCATCCCCAACGACAGGCTACTGCACATTCTGGACAAAAAGACGGGCATCAGCGAAGCCTTTTCTGTGGCCGATGATGTGCTGCGTCAGGGCATCCAGGGCATCAGCGAGTTGATCACTATACCTGGCCTGATCAATCTGGACTTTGCCGATGTGCGCTCGATTATGCAGGACGGCGGCGCGGCGCTTATGTCCATTGGCCGCGCTACGGGGGAAAACCGGGCGCAAGAAGCAGCCCAAAAAGCCATCCACAGCGCGCTGTTGGATGTTTCTATCGAAGGCGCACAGGGCATTCTCTTCAACGTAAAGGGCGGCAAGGACCTCAGCCTCTTTGAAGTGAACGAAGCGGCGGAATTGATCCGGGCCAACGCCCACCCCGAAGCCAATATTATCTTCGGCGCAGTCATCGACAACGATATGAAAGACGAAATCCACATGACTGTGATTGCGACTGGTTTTGACAAGAACCGGCCGCAAGAACCCTCCTCTGGCTATACACGCCGGGTTGCGCAGACCCCTGCCCTGGCGTCCTCCCAGATGCCCACACCCGCCTCGTCTGCGTCCCAGCAGTCGAAGGAGCCGGTGGATTTCCCGGTGCGCACCTTCAACCGGGAAGACCTGGATATTCCCGCATTTTTGCGTAGACCCCGGGCCAACAACGGACAGTAGGAAGAAGTTATCAGTGAACAGTAATCAGTGGGAGACACTTCTTACAGATTACTGTTCACTGATAGCTGTTCACTCTCTGTTTGTCCAAAGGACAAGCCTCTCACGCCCCTCTCCTGAGCAACGCTGTTCGGATCACGAAAGAAAACGCGGCAACATTAAATTTTCGCAGATCAGGCAAATTTGGTTGTAGTCAGACCATTTTGGACTTGCCAGCCATCGCCATCTGTGCTATACTCCTTGCCACGTTCAATACTACATATCGTACAAGCACTTTTGTTCGACGCAACATATAGTAATTTCTCGTTTATCTGTTAATCTTGCGGAGGATAGCTTTCCTTCTCAAGAGCGCCTAAGAAATAGCGACAAAAGTATGGTCTGTCCTCACTGCGGCCACGGAAACCACAAAGTGATTGACACCCGGGATACAGGCGATGCCATCCGCCGCCGCCGGGAATGCCAGCAGTGCGGCCAGCGCTTCACCTCCTACGAGCACGTGGCGCCCAGCCTGCTGGTGATCAAACGGGATGGGCGGCGGGAACCCTTTGACCGGCAGAAATTGCTGGCGGGGCTGCGCATTGCCACGGCCAAGCGCCCCATCAGCAGCGAAATTGTCGAGGAGATCGCCCGCTTTGTGGAAGAGAGCGTCTCGGGGCTGGGGAAGGCCGAGGTCAACAGCGAAATTATCGGCAATCTCGTGCTGGATCGGCTTGCCCAGGTTGATCAGGTGGCCTATATCCGCTTCGCCAGTGTCTATCTGGATTTGCATGACGCCTTTGAAGTCCGCTCTGAACTGGATCGGTTGATCGGCAGGCAGACAGGGGGCAGCTAAAAATGATAGACAAGCCCCCTTGGGCTAAGTTTAAGATCAACCAGACTCACCTCTGAATACGTCTGTACCGTCTTGTAAACTACTTCGCCCAAAAATACTGCCTTAACGATAATCAACGTTTGACAACGCGTGGTGCGTTCCTTGCATGGCGCTCTGATGCCAACCGCGCAGAGCTTTTCGCGCACTTCTTCCATTCTTTCAATTTTCTTTTTGTGAGAGGAGTAATCTGCAATGTCCCAAATGGATGCCCCCCCCTCTGCCCCAACAACCAATGGATCTACGAAGACTTATACAACAATGGAGGTTGTAAAGGGGCAGAAAATCCACGTAACGCCACCGAGCTACGTGGATGATGCAACTATCAACCTGAGCGCAAATAGCCTGAAGGTGCTGGAGCGGCGTTATCTGCGCCGGGACATCGACGGCACGCTGCTCGAGACCTCCGCGGGGATGTTCTACCGGGTGGCCCATCACATTGCAGGGGCTGAGGCCGCGCATGGGGGCGATGTGGACGCGACCAACAAAATCTTCTACGATCTCCTCGCTGAACTGCGTTTCTTCCCCAACAGCCCCACCTTCACCGGCGCGGGCACACCGCTGGGCCAGCTTGCCGCTTGCTTTGTACTCCCCATCGCCGACGATATGGGGCGGGATGCGGACGGCATTTTCAGCACCCTGCGCGTCGCGGCCCTGATCCAGCAAACCGGGGGCGGCAATGGCTTCAGCTTCAGTCGTTTGCGACCCAAAGGCGATGTGGTGCATACCTCCTCCGGGCGGGCGACCGGGCCGGTGGGCTTCTTGCGGGTCTATGATCAGGCCTTTGGGGAGATCGCCCAAGGCGGATCCAGACGTGGGGCCAATATGGCTGTGTTGCGGGTGGACCACCCGGACATCGAGCAGTTCATCACCTGCAAGGCGGAAGAAGGGACAGTCACGAATTTCAACATTTCCGTCGCCATCACCGATGATTTTATGCTGGCGGTGAAGAACGATACGGATTTCGACCTGCGCAGCCCGCGAGACGGCAAAGTCTGGAAAACCGTGCGGGCGCAGGAACTCTTCGCCAAGATCATTCACTACGCGCACCGCAACGGCGAGCCGGGCGCGCTCTTTATCGACGCGGCCAACCGCTCGAACCCCGTGCCCCATTTGTATAATTTGGAGGCGACAAACCCTTGCGGCGAACAGTGGCTTGGCCCTTACGAAAACTGCTGCTTGGGTTCTATCCATCTGGGCGTCCACGTGGCGGAAGATGCCGACGGCGCAATGGTTGTAGACTGGGCCGCGCTGGAACGGACGATCCGGGAGAGCACCCACTTCCTGGACAATGTGGTCAGTGCCAACGCCTACGTGCCGGTTGTCCCGGAAGTAGCCGAGGCCGCCTTCCGCGCCCGGCGCATCGGTCTGGGCATTATGGGTCTGGGCGATCTGATGTACAAGCTGGGCATCCGCTACGGCAGCGCAGAGGGGCAGGAGTTCGCCGGGCAGGTGATGGAGTTTGTGCGCTATCACTGCATGGCAAAGAGCATCGAACTGTCCGAGGAACGAGGACCCTTCCTGGCCTTCCAGGGCAGCATCTACGACCCAGAGAAAGCAGGTGGGATGCTGTGGCAGCCGCCCACACCTTTGGTGTCCTATACCCGTGATTGGGGCCGCCCTGTCGTCAATTGGTCCGCCATTGTCGAGGGCATTCAACGCCACGGCATCCGCAATGCAGCGCAAACCACCGTGGCACCGACTGGATGTCTCGTGTCTGGCACACTGGTTGTGACTGATCAAGGGGTTCTACCCATTGATCAGCTTGGTCAAGTGCAGGGTGAACAGTGGCAGAATATTAAATATATGGTCGCTTCCGAAGGTGGCAACTTGCCAGCAACGCAATTCTACATTAATGGCCGTGCCCACACCCTGCGCGTGGTGACAAAGCGTGGCTATCAATTGCAGGGGACGGATCAGCATCGCATCCGCGTCTGGCAAGATGGCGTCTGTGTGTGGCGGCGTATGGATGAGCTGGAGCCTGGGATGCGCGTTCCGCTCAAAGCAGCCGGGTTGGTAGGTGAACCACGGCCTGTATCCCTGATCACAACACAGGTGACTGACTTCCATCCAACACCCATTACACTACCGACGGAGATGACGCCTGAACTGGCCTATTTGATTGGCTTTTTTATGGGTGATGGGAGTTTGAAAGAGCGAACACTTCGTTTTGCTGTTTCCGACGCGGCAACCCAAGAGCGGCTGCTTGAATATATGCACCGCATCTTTGGTATTGACGGCAAAGTGTTGACTGATCCACGCAGTAACCCCTTGAAAAGCGTGGAGTTTCATTCGCGTAACTTGGTAGCATTTTGGCGCACGAATGGTTTCGCAAAAGCCTCACCCGATCCGGCCCATCGTGGCAAAGGCTATGAACCTCACATTCCGGCTGCCGTTCTTGCATCCAATGATGCCATAATCTACGGCGCATTTCTGGCTGGCTTATTCGACGCAGATGGTTCTCTGCATCAAGAAAGACTTTTGATTTGGACAACCACCAACCAGGCGCTTCACGATCAAGTAAAAGTATTGCTGTTGGTTCTGGGAATTCTCACAACATCGGATTTGCAGACAACCGGTCTGGGAAATTCCGTCAGCCACCGCCTGCGAACCGCGCATACGCAAGCGGCGTTGCGCCTAATGCGCCAATTGCCTTACTTGTGTCGGCTAACTCTGGGTGAAATGACCGTGCGACGGAAGACTCTGGGCGATACAATTCCACTGTCACAGCATCAGTACGAAGTCGCTTTGGCAATGACTACGAAGACGGACGAAGAACGGGGGCTTTGGGGCTGGCGGCAACGTAAATTGCAGGCTTCGCGCAGCAGCCTGGCTTCGTTTGTGGCGGACCATCGCCGCGAACTGTTGACATCCGATCTGCATAATTTAGTTGTCACCATCGACAACGACATTTTCTTCGACGAAATCGAGACGATCCAAGACGGCGGTTGGCAAAACACCTACGACATTTCTGTTCCACAGTCCCATGCTTATATTGCCAATGGATTCGTCAGCCACAATACGATTGCCACTGTGAGCGGCTGCGAGGGCTACGGCTGCGAGCCGGTCTTTGCCCTGGGCTACATCCGCCACTTCAAAGACGGCGACAAAGACGTGGAACTGGCCTACACCAGCCCCCTCTTCGAGCAGGCACTGGACAAGACGAATCTGAGCGAAGCGCGCAAGAAGAGCATCAAACAGCACGCGGCCACCTACGGCTCCATTCAAGACTTGGAGGGATTGCCCGAAAAATTGCGCCACACCTTCGTCGTCAGCAGCGACATCAGCGCGGACGAACACGTGCGGATGCAGGCGGCGCTGCAAGCCTTTGTCGATAACAGTTTGTCAAAGACGATCAACTTCCCCGAAGGCGCGACAGAAGAAGACGTAGCCAACGCCTATCTGCTGGCCTGGGAGTTGGGTTGCAAAGGGTTAACCGTCTATGTGACCGGCAGCCGCCAGGAGGTAGTGCTGGAGACGAAGGCCACAAAGGAGAAGAAGGGCGAAGGGGAAACCGCTGCGGAGAGCAGCCCGAACGGCCACGCCAACAGCAATAACGGCTATCACCCGGACGAGAGTCTGCCTGTCTTTACCAAACGCCCCCGGCCCCTCCTGTTGCAGGGCAGCACCTATCGCAAGGATACGCCCCTGGGTACGGCCTACATTACTGTCAACAGCGACGCCGAGGGTGAACCCTTTGAGGTTTTCCTGAATATCGGCAAGGCGGGCAGCGATGTGAGCGCGGTGAGCGAGGCGCTGGGCCGGCTGATCAGCCTGACCCTGCGTATGCCCGCGGCCCTGCCCCCCTCCGAGCGGCTGCGCTGGGTGATGGACGAAATGGCGGGCATTGGCGGCGGGCGCGCGCTGGGCTTCGGGGCCAACCGGGTGCGCAGTCTGCCCGACGGCGTGGCCCAGGTCATCGCCGAGCATCTGAGCGCGCTGTCTGCCCACCCGCAGCCGGTGAGCGGCGAGCAGATGGCCCTACCCCTGGCCGACCGACCCATCGGCGATCTCTGCCCGGATTGCGGCGAGGCGGCATTTCTGAATGTGGAAGGCTGCAAGAAGTGTCACATCTGCGGCTATAGCGAATGCTGAGCCAATGCGGAAGTCGGAATGCGGAATGGGGAGTAGCACACCCGATTCCGGGAATGGGCCAGGACCGGTCTCTATGCCCAAAAATCGTCTGGCCCATTCCCGGAATCGAGCACCCCGAATCTGAGACACACCCCTTCTTTCTGTCCGCTACTCATTTCTAGCGGAATGGTGTACTATAGTTTTACTTGCCGAAAGCGGCGTCCACATTCCGCGTTCCGCGTTCCGCATTCTGAATTCCACATTCCAAGTTCCCCATTCCGCATTCCAGCGACGGAGAGAAGAAAGCAATGGTTACTACCCCCGATATTCAACGCCCGCCCAAAAAACTCATCGCAGCCCTGGCCAACATCGGCAGCGCCACTGCCAGCGGCGAACTGGCCCGCCTGGGCATCCGGGATCCTAACATCCGGGGACCCATTCCCCGCACGCCGGGCGCGGTCGTCGTCGGCCCCGCGCTGACCCTGCAATTCATGCCCAAACGGGAAGACCTCTACAAAGTGGATGAATACACGGACCCGGAGAAGCAGTTGCACCGCCACGTGCTCTACCACACCCAGCCCGGCGATGTGGTGGTGGTGGATGCCCGGGGCGAACTGAGCGCGGGTGTCTTTGGCGAAATGATGCTGACCTATTTCAAGGGCAAGGGGGGCGCGGGTGTGGTCATCGACGGCTGCATCCGGGACTATCCCCACGCCAAAGATTTGGGGCTGGGGCTGTGGCTGAAGGGTACGACGCCCAACTTCCACACCCAGACGAATATCGTCCCCTTTGCCGTGAATGTGCCCATCGCCTGCAACAATGTGCTGGTCATACCTGGGGATATTATCGTAGCGGACGACGACGGCGTTGTCTGCGTGCCCGTCGGACTGGCCCCGGAACTGGTCAAAAAGGCCACCGAGCACGTAGAGTGGGAGGAGTTCTCGCGGATGCGGCTGGAGCAGGGCGGCGAACTGCGCAAATACTACCCACTTTCGGCGGAAGGCCGGGCCGAATACGAAGAGTGGCGCAAGACGCAGGGCTAGGCTTTGCGTCTACTGTAGACGGCCAGACTTGCACCGCGGAGTCGCTGAGAGCGCGGAGGAAATTCAGAGAAAAACTCAGCGTTCTCAGCGACTCCGCGGTGAATTGCTCCTTTGCTCATTAAGTCACTCTTTTGTCGCCAGAAAGATCAGCCGTTCGCTCTCGCTGGTGTAGTCGTTGCCGTCGCAGTCGCCCCAGAGTTCCTCCACCCGGAAACCCGCCTTTTCCAGCAGCAGCGCTCCCTCGCTGGGCCAGAGAAAACGCAGCAAAAAGGGCAGCACAGCCTTTTCCACCCGTCCGTCGGCAAAGACGGATTCGTAGATAAATGTCGTCTCCTGCAACTGCCGGGCCACATCCACCCGGCGCACACTCCATTTGAGAACGGTTGCGCCTCTCTCCGCGTCCTGCCAACGGTCGGCCAGTTCCTGCACGCCGGAGATGGCGGTCAGGTGGGGAATGTCCGGGTTGAAGAGATCGACCAGCAGGCGGCCGCCGGGACGCAGATGGCGATGGGCGGTGCGCAATGCGGCCAACTGATCCGCTTGGGTGTTCAGGTGCATCAGTGTATTGCTGACACACAAGGCGAAGTCAAAGCCTTTTTCGGCCAAAGAGAAAGTGCGCAGATCGCCTTCTACCAGCCGCAGCCGGGCAGTGACGCCGGCTTGTTCCGCTTTGCGCCGGGCCAGGGCGAGCAGCGCCGGGCTGCTGTCCACACCGGTGACGCGGCAGCCCGTGGCGGCCAGGGGAACCAGCACCCGCCCGGTCCCACAGCCCAGCTCCAGGGCCGCCCCGCCCGCGTCCTGGGCCAGGTCCACCACCAACTGGATGTCGTCCCGGTAGTTGCGGTAGTCGTTGTCGTAGAAGGGAGCAAAGGAGTCGAAGTTGGTGAGGGGCATAGATATTGGGTATTGGGTAATGTTCGTTGACGGGAGTGAGCAGTCGTCAGTGAGCAGTAATCAGTAATCAGTTTTTCATGCACTGTCGAGCGCCACGGAGGATGAAAGAGTGAATCCGTAAATTCTGTTATCCGTGTTCTATTTTTCAGGGCAGTGCAGCCTGCAACTGCTCACTGATTACTGCTCACTGTTGACTTCTCCCCCAACTCTACCAGAGGGAAGCCGATTCATCCAATGAACGTGCGTGCTTTTCGTGCTTTACAAAACAGAGAAGGTTGGCTATAATAGAAATCAGCAAGAGGGCCGACCTGCACGTTTGGGTCGGCGCTTCGTTTGGTAAGGCTGCCTCACCCCGCCGGGCGCAGGTTGGACCGGACAACTGGGGTGGGGTTCTGTTTTCCCCGCGCACTGGTTTGGGCCAATTCGCTACCATCTTGAAAATTGGCGACAACCCAAACACATCTGCATTTGAATTGTGAGAAAAAACAATGAGCAACAACCCAGTCTATTTGACCCAAGAAGGGTACAACAAACTGCGGGAAGAGTTGGACTACCTGTTAAATGTCCGCCGCCGGGAGATCGCGGAACAGATCGCCG
>JACQGT010000594.1 GCA_016199425.1 Chloroflexota bacterium | reverse complement strand
TCCTCATTCTGGACGAAGCCACCAGCAGTGTGGACACCCGCACGGAACAGCAGATTCAGGCCGCACTGGAAGATCTGCTGGAAGGGCGCACCAGCTTTGTCATCGCCCACCGGCTGAGCACCATCCGCAATGCGGATCAGGTGCTTGTGCTGAAAGATGGGGTGATTGTGGAGCGGGGCACCCACACGGAGCTGCTGGATATGCGGAGAGCGTACTACGACCTCTACATGAGCCAGTTTCAGCGGGAGGAAGCAGTGACCGTGACGACGAACGGGCGTGGGCCGCGGGTGTAGGAAGGAAGAAAAAAGTCCCCGGCACTTCGGAAAGTGCCGGGGACTTTTTTGGGCAGTGAGCAGTCAATCGGTTATCGCATTGGCAAGGTCCATCACTCGATCCGACCAGTGCTTGGCCTGCACGGCCAGCAGCGTGCGCTGGCGTTGACTCTGCTCTGCCTCCGGCCAGGCCCGACGCCACAGGGCCAACATCACCTGGAGATTGACCAGCTCTTCACCCATTTCGGGGGCGACTTCGGCGGCTGTCCACTCGATGAAGTGTTGGCTTTCCTCCAACATTGCCAGCGTTGCCGCGCCGCCCGTGGCGTGGCGGGCTGACGACGCCACCCGGCTCAAATCAGCCGCCAGCCCCGCCAACCGCACAGGTAGCGCGTCTTGCAGAAAGCGCGCGCGAATACGTTCCAGGTTTTTCATTCCAGACCTCCCAATAGTTCCCGTGCCACACTTTCTACGGCGCGGCGCACAGGTTCACTCTGGATCACCAGGCTGCGGTTGCCCATACGCGGACGGATGTTGATCAGAGACTCGAATTCAATGCGTTTCTCGGCAGGATACCAATTGGCGCCCCATAAATCGTCCTGCTCACTGCCCATATCCATCAGGACAGACTCGCAGTCCGCATGCATCTCCCCGCCCCCGGTCAGAATACGTCGTCGAATGTCTACGACGATCTTTATCATTGTGGGATACATCTCCAACATCTCAGACACTTGCTGATCTGTTGCCTTTTGCGTAAGCGTAGTAATCATCACGTCTCCCAGGCAGGCATGGCGTTGATTCTCTCTCGTTCCCAGCGCTCCTGCGGTCACACGGATCCCCGACGCTCTACGTGGCGTCTGGGAACGGATTTCCTGCCATTATAGCACAGTCCGTTCGCGCAAGCTGACAGCTTGTGTTACATCTCTGCTGCTTTGCCTCCCTTCGCCGCCTGTGCTAGGATTCGTATATCACCGAATCCATCCCGATCACAAAAATCTGCGACCCCTATGCCCGCACCCGCCCAATCGCCCATCGCCAATCTCCGGTCTCTTCTCTCCCACTACTGGGACACTCCCTTCTTCGTCGAACTTCTTCTTCTGATTCTTACCGCGCCGGTACTCTACTTCCCTGGCCGCTTCCAGGCCCAGGAGATCGCCTTCGCCATCGGCATTCTGGCCGCCGGCTGGCTCTGGCGGCGGCTGACTATCGGCGTCTGGTTTCGCCGTACCCCGGCCGATTGGTCCATCTTCTTTCTCTTTGCGGTGATGCTGCCCGTCTCGGTCTGGGCCGCGCCGGAACCGCTACGCGAGCAGTATGCCATCCCCCGCGCCTTGATTCTGGTCTGGAATTTCTTTCTCTTCTGGACGATTGTCAGCCACGCGTCGCGGCGACGAGAGTTGTTCCATCTGTGCGTGGCAGGTTTCGGAGGGATCGGGGTGGGGATTGCGGTGGCGGCGCTGTTTGGCACACAGTGGACAAACAAATTCCCGGTGATTGGTCCTCTATTGGACAAGCTACCAAAGCCGCTGCTGGGGGTATTTGTCGGAGCCGAAGATGGATTTAGCCCCAACCAATTGGCGGGCACCCTTCTGTACATACTGCCCCTGCTCATCGCCCTGACCGTCTATGGTGTGTCGCGCAAACGCACAGCTTGGATAAGCTGGCTGCCGGCAGGATTGGCCGCCGGTATCATCGGGCTGGTGCTCTTACTCAGCCAATCCCGGGGCGCACTGTTGGGGTTAGCCGTTGGCTTGGGCTGCATGCTGCTGATCAACTGGCGCTGGGGACGCTGGCTGCTGCTGGCGGGAAGCCTGGCTGCACTGATCGGGCTGGCGGTCGTGCCCCTGGATTCGCTGTCGAGCAGCCTGGAAACAGCAGAGAACGTGCAAGAGGTGGCCGGATCCCTCACACTGGAAGGACGCATCGAAATCTGGAGCCGCGCCCTCTATGGCATCCAGGACTTCTCTTTCACCGGGATGGGGCTGGGCAGCTTCCGGCGCATCGTCAATCTGCTCTATCCCCTCTTCACCATTGCCCCGGACTACGACATTGCCCACGCCCACAACTTCTTTTTGCAGATGGCCCTGGACTTTGGCATCCCGGGGCTGATCGCTCTGCTCGTCCTGTATATGATGGCAGGTGCAGCTACAGCAAGCCTATGGAAAAAAAGCGACAGAGTCTGGGCTATCGGTCTGCTCGGTGTTCTGGTGGCCCAGACGGTCTATAGCATGGCCGATGCAGTGGCCCTGGGGTCCAAAGTCAATTTTCTATTCTGGTGGTTGTTTGCCCTGATCTTCGCTCTGGGGAGGGTACGCGGAGAGTCGTCTACATCGACTGCTGTGTAAATAAGAACACGGATTGTCACGGATTGTCAGGATTCACACGGATACAATCTGCGGGTGTCCCCTGGGCGCTGCGTCCTATTTTCGTTCCCTCCTCTATTGCCATCGCCTGACATTGGATGCAACACTAGTGACGCGTCAAGCACGAATGATAGGTAGGGGCGCAGCAAGCAGCGCCCCTACGGAGTTTCTATCAATTGA
>JACQGT010000067.1 GCA_016199425.1 Chloroflexota bacterium | reverse complement strand
GGATGATGAGATGATGAGATGATGGGGGGATTTGCATCATCCCCCCATCCCATCACCTTTCCTTCAAAACCCCGGCCCTACCACTGCAATCAAAATCAGGGCAAAGACAGCGAAGATCGCAAATTCGACGATGACTCTGCGGGTCAAACGCTCTTGCAGGGCGTGCTGGGCCAGGCTGACGATGAGATAGAAGACCAGCAGCAGAAGCAGCCCCCCGGTGAGACCGGGCAGCGGCCAATAGTTGAGCGCCCAGGTCGTCTCGCCCAAGACCAGCCCGACAATCAACGCATGGCTCAAGATCAGTTCGCGCCGTTCGGTTGTGCTGCGCAGAAGCTCACCCGCCAGCAGCGTCGCGGTCAGCGCCACCACCGAGCCGGAGAGCAGGCTGCGCGTGCGCGTCTGATAGACCAGCAAAAAGAGAGCCAGCGCGCTGGCATAGGCCAGCACATTCAAAAAGATGCGACCCCGGCGAAAACCGGAAGCGCCCTGATCGACGGTGGCGTAGAGTGCAAAGAGCGCCGTTGCGATCAACGCCCCATGCGCCAAGAGACCAGCCGCCTGGGCAATGCGCGAAGGAAGTTGGGGGATCAGAATCACCGCCAGAATGGAGAGAGCCGCGGGCAAAGCCCAATAACTCCAGGTGGCCCATTGCCCATTCTGGTGGCGAAAGCGTGGATGGACGCGTATGGCGCTCTCCGCGCCGCTGGCCGACAACAGGGCCAAAAATGCTGCCATCAGCGTTGTATCGCTGATTTGCAGACTGATGGGCGATCCCAGCGCCTCGAAATTCATCACAAAAATCGCGGGCAGCCGGACAAAGAGGCTGACGGCGGCGGCGGCGACGACCGCCCAGGCCACCACCCCCACGCGCCCGCGGAACTCCTCATCCATCGGTTGCTCACGCCGGGGGTTGGGGGTAAAATGGGTGGACGATTGGAACGGTTGGGTTCTTTGCATACAGTCGATTGTACGTCCACGGCCAAAAGTCTGTCAAAATTATGCCCGCTTGTCAAGCTAAAAACTTCGATGTTGCAATTCTCGGTACACAAAGCCCCTATGCGGTTGTCGCCGAATACCAGGGACTGACCGCTGACGGCCACTTCCCCCACGACGCCTTGCAGCCCGATTGGGCCGAGATAATCCGCGTGCTGGCTGCCACCCAAACACCCCCCGGCGAATCATTTATTCTCAATATCGGCGGGCTGCTCTTCGACGATCTGATGCAGGGCAGCATTCGTGATCTGTGGGTCGAAGCCCGCGCCGGGTTGGAAGCCGGCCAATACCTGCGTGTACGGCTGAATCTACGCCCGCCCGCCGTCGCCGCCCTGCCCTGGGAAACCCTGGCCGATCCCCGTCGCCGTCGCACCCTGGCCGCGGACAAAGCCCTGGCTCTCGTGCGCACAGCCACCGACGCAGAGTTCGTGGGCCGTCCCCGCTCCATCCAGACAAAGCTGCCCGCAAAAATACTGATCGTTGCCGTAGAAGAGGCGGACGCTATCGACGCATCCGCCGAAATCAGCCACATCCAGGCCAGCCTCTCCCCGCTGCTCCCGACCCATCTGCAACTGGAAATCCTCCAGGGGCGTTTTGACTTGCAGACCCTGCGTCGTCGCCTGGACGAATATCGCCCAGACATTCTGCACGTCATCAGCCACGGGGAGACCGACGGCCTCTATTTATGGGAAAACGACGAACTGACCCTCGTCAAGGCCAGTCAATTGGCGGCTATGCTGGGGCTGGTCGATTCGGTAAAACTGGTCTTTCTCAACGCCTGTCTGGCCGGTCAGCCGGACAACACAGCGCCCTACGCCGGTCTGGCCCAACGCCTGTTGCAGACCGGCATCCCGGCTGTGATTGCCATGCAGTTTGTGGTGCTGGATCGGGCCGCCGCCGCCTTCGCCGGTTTTCTCTACGAAGCCCTCGTCGTCGGCCCCTGCCCCGGCGCAATCGACGTGGCTACGTCCATTGCCCGCAGCGGTCTCTACATCAGTGACCCGGACCGCATCGACTACGCCACGCCCCTGCTCTGGCTCAATGCCCCGGACGGGATGATCCTGCGCTGGACGGACGCTTCTCCCCAGCCCGCATCCAGCGTAATTCTGGCCTCATCCCCAGATGTCCTTCCTCCCCCACTGGTTTTGGAGATCGAAGAAAAAGAGCGGTGGTTTGCCCTTCTTCCTTTGAGTATAGAACGGGCTGAGTTACGCTTCGACTATCCAGATCGCAGGAAACAGGCCGAACAAATTCTGCGGGAGTTGCGCCAAGCTCACGAAGCACAACAAGCAGGAGAACCGGTTGATTTCCGTCGTATAACAGGGCAGCTCAAAAAATTCAGTACTGAACGCCGCCTTGTAGATAACCTCCTCGAAAAGCTACAGCGCACAGAGCCGTGACGTGGCGACCTCCTTTTTTCGCCACCGTACTGCCCTCGCGCTTGTGCAACTACTCTTTCTCTACGCCGCTCTCTGCTACGTCCTGCTGGAAATCGGGTTTGCCAGCCGGAATCTGATCGAAGCCGCGCCCTTTCTGCCCCGGTCGTCGTCCGCCTTCGCAAAGACTGCCTATCCCGCACAATTGGCCGGAATGAATGTCTCTTTGCAACAGTACACCGATGCCAGCCAGCGCCAGGCTGCATTGGAGCGTCTGGCCGCCGCCGGTTTTGGCTGGGTGCGCCAACGGGCCGATTGGAATCTATTGGAGCCATCTCCGGGTCGTTACGCCTGGGCGCAGATGGATGACATCCTGGCCGACGTGGCCGCGGCCGGGCTGGAGATTGTCATTGTGCTGGACGGCAGCCCGGCCTGGGCGCGCTCCCCGCTGGACCGCCCGCCCGCGGACAATCCCTTTGCCCCGCCTGCGGCCCCAGACGACTTCGCCCGTTTCGCGGCTGCCTTTGCCCTGCGCTACGGCGAGAGCGTGCGCTTCTACCAGATTTGGGACGAGCCGAATATCGCGCCCCACTGGGGCAACCGGCTGACTGAGCCAATTGCCTATGGCCGCCTGCTGGCGCAGGTCGTCCCCGCTATCCGCGCCGCCGACGCCGACGCGGTGATTCTGCTGGCTGCCCTGGCCCCCACCGCCGACCGGGGACACACGGCCATCGACGAAGCCTACTACTTGCAGCGTCTCTACGCGACCGGGGCTGCCCCCTACTTTGACGCGGTGGCGGTCCAACCCTACGGTTTTGGTCTGGCCCCCGACGATCCCCGCAGCCGGGTAGCCATTCTCAACTTTCAGCGCGTCGGGCTGCTGCGCCGGGTGATGGTGGCTGCGGGCGACGGGGCAAAGCCGGTGTGGGCCGTGCGCTATGGCTGGAATCGCTCGACAAATGGCGTCTGGCAAACCGTTACGCCGGACGCGCAGGCGCGTTACGTGGAGCAGGCTAACGCCCTGGCGCGGGGTTGGCCCTGGCTGGCCGGATTGGGCTGGGCCGTCGACCGACCAGCCGCCCCCACCAACGATCCCCTGTGGGGTTTCGCTCTCTACACCCCGGACGGCTTGCCCGTTGCGCTGTGGGATAGATTCGCCCTCGTCAATCGCTCTTCTGCGCTTCTCACCGGGGATGGGTGGCTGTCCCTGTTGTCCCGGTTGTTCTTCTGGCTGTCAGCTCTGCTAGGGATTCTGTGGCGCGGCTGGCGCACCGGTGGGGCCGCCCAAATAGGCCGCTGGCCTGCTCGCTTTGCCCAGCTACCCCTGTGGACCAAAACGGCTGCCTGGGTTCTTCTGGTGGCGGTCTATTACTTCGCCACCTGGCCGCCGCTGATTGGCCTGTGTTGGCTGATCGCTGCCCTCTTTCTGGCTGCCGAGCCGCTGGTTGGGCTGGTTCTGGTTGGGCTTTTGCTGCCCTTTCATTCTCAACACAAAGAGCTACAACTGGTCGGGACTCTGCTGGCTGTGCCACCGGTCTATGCCGTTCTCCTGTGCAGCCTGCCGAGGCTGCTTCGCCAACGGCTTTCTGTCACAAATTCTGTAGGGGCGCTGCTTGCTGCGCCCGTCTTGCGCACCGGGCGCAGCAAGCAGCGCCCCT
>JACQGT010000587.1 GCA_016199425.1 Chloroflexota bacterium | reverse complement strand
TATCCAATACCCAATATCCACTACCTACGAGGAGACGACAATGAGCGAAGCAAGCGGTTTCACTTCCATGGCCGGGGCGAAGGCCGAGGGCGAGGCCCCGGAGATCGGCGTGGGGATGCTGGGCTATGCCTTTATGGGCAAAGCCCACAGCCACGCAATGCTCAACATCGGGCATATGATGTACCCGCCGCCCGCTGTGCCCAAGCTGGTAGGGATTGCCGGGCGCAATCAGGAGGCGGTGGCTGAGGCGGCCAAACGATACGGCTACCAGCACGCCTACACCGACTGGCGGGATCTGATCAGCAACGACGACATTCAGTTGTTCGACAACGGCGGCCCCAACGACGCCCACGCCGAGCCGTGCATCGCCGCGGCGGAGGCGGGCAAACACATCCTCTGCGAGAAGCCCCTGGCCCGCACGGCCGAGGAATCCAAAACGATGCTGGACGCCGTGCAAAAGGCGGGCGTCAAGCATATGGTGGCCTTCAACTACCGCTTCGTCCCGGCCATCCGCCAGATTCGCAAGCTGGTGGACTCCGGGCTGCTGGGCAAAATCTACCACTTCCGGGCGGTCTACCTGCAAGAGTGGATTATGCCCCACTACAATATGCCGATGATCTGGCGCTTGCAGAAAAAGGTGGCGGGCAGCGGTGCGCTGGGCGATCTGGGCGCGCACATCATCGACCTGGCCCGCTATCTGGTGGGCGAGGTGAAAAGCGTCTCGGGCATGACCCGCACTTTCATCGAGGAACGGCCTTGGGGCGACGGCACAATGGGCAGAGTGGATGTGGACGACGCCTTCACCGCGCTGCTGGACTTTGAAAACGGCGCGCTGGGCACTGTCGAGGCCACCCGTTTCGCCGCCGGGCGCAAGAACGGCCAGCGCATCGAAATCAACGCCGAGAAGGCCAGTATCGTCTTCAACCTGGAGCGGCTCAACGAGCTGGAAGTCTATTGGGTGGGGGAGCAGCCGAAGGAGGCCCAGGGCTTCCGTAATGTTCTCGTCTCGGAACCCTTCCACCCCTGGTGGGAGAACTGGTGGCCGCAGGGCCATATGATCGGCTGGGAGCATACGTTCGTGCACGAGATCACCCATCTGCTCGACTGTATCGTCAACAACCGGGCGGTATCCCCCATCGGCGCGGACTTCCTGGACGGCTACCGCAATTCGGTCATCTGTGACGCCATTCTGCAATCGTCTGAGAGCAAGCGCCAGGTGGATTGCGTCTACGAAGCGTAGGGATGAACCTAAAAAAGGACGCAGATTTTCATCATTTGGATTGATCTGCGTTGATAGAGGACAAAGCGGGGTGGCGCAAGCGCCCCGCTTCGTTCTATCACAGGCAAAAAAGTGTTTGACAACCCGCTCAATTTTGTGTACACTGTGGATGTGTAGTTTGTGTGTGTCAACGAATTGGAGGGTGGCTATGAAACGCGTGCAGATGATTCTGGAAGAGTGGCAGCACGAATGGCTGGCCGAGGAGGCCCAACGCCAGTCCACTACAATGTCCGCGCTGCTGCGCGAACTGCTGACCGCGGCCATCGAACAGCGCCAGGCGGCCACCCTCGCCGATGACCCCCTGTGGGGCATTATCGGCATCGGGGCGGGCCCGGACGACGGCGTGACCAGCGAAAATCTGGACGCATTCCTCTACCGCACCGATTGGGCAGAACGGCAACCGGCACAACTTCTGGCGGTGGCGGAAGATGGCCCAAATCATCGCTGATACCAGCGGCTTCTACGCGCTGGT
Organism: Chloroflexota bacterium; assembly: GCA_016199425.1. Lineage (GTDB taxonomy): Bacteria > Chloroflexota > Anaerolineae > Caldilineales > Caldilineaceae > JACQGT01. Next base: position 8,144 of record JACQGT010000587.1, on the reverse strand, counting down.
GGACCGCACAGACCCTCACCACCTGGCAGCCACGGCTTTCCTAAAGTCGCTCCAGACACCGGGGGCGCTGCTCGTCTCCAATCACATCTTTGACGAGGCGATGACGCTGACGAAGGCCCGGTTGGGGGTGCATGTGGCCCGCCAGCTAGGGATGCGTCTGCGCAACAGCCGTCTGATCGAACTCGTCGTCGTGGACGCTGCCGAGGAGGCCGCGGTCTGGCGACTTTTCAGCAGCTACAGCGACAAAGCGTGGAGCTACACCGATTGCGTCTGTCTGGCCCTGACCCAGAGCCGGGGCATCAATCAGGCATTCAGTTTTGACCACCACTTCGCCCAAATGGGTCTGCAAATGCTCCCCTATTGAAAGTTTAGCCTATTGGTTGATTGGGAGCAGCCATTAACCACTCAACCACTCAACAGGACCTTGCCATGAAAATTGAACGCATTGAACTGCGCCGCATCTATCTGCCCTATGTGCGCCGTTTCGAGACCAGCGGCTGGTACGAGGACGGTAGTTTTGCCATTATCGTACGGGTGGACGCCGACGGCGTGACCGGCTGGGGCGAAGCGCCCGTGAGCGACGGCCCCTGGTACAACGAAGAGACCTACCAGACCGCCTGGTTTATGATGCAAACGTTTCTCGGCCCGCTGCTCCTGGGGGCCGATCTGGACGATCCCCGCCAGACCCGCCACCTCTTCAAACGGGTGCGGGCCAATCGTATGGCGAAGTCCGGGCTGGAGTTTGCCGTGTGGGACCTCTTCGCCCGGGAGCAGACTATAAGCCTCTCCCAACTGCTGGGCGGCACCCGGGACAAAGTGGAAGTAGGCGTCAGCGTGCCCATCCGCCCGGACATCCCGGCACTGCTGGAAACAGTGGAAGGCTATCTGAACAACGGCTACAAACGGGTGAAGATCAAAATCAAGCCGGGCTGGGACGTGCAGCCGACTCGCGCCATCCGCGAGCGCTGGCCGAACCTGCGCTTGCAGGTGGACGGCAACAGCATCTATCACTTGAGCGACGCCGAGCATCTGAAGGAATTGGACCAGTTCGACCTGCTTCTCAACGAACAGCCGCTGGATCACGACGATATCTTCGATCACGCCAAGCTGGCCAAGCTGATCTCCACACCCCTCTGTCTGGATGAGAGTATCGTCTCGCCGGACCACGCGCGCTGGGCTATCGAACTCAACGCCTGCCGCATCATCAACATCAAACCCACCCGCATCGGCGGTCTGGCCGATGCGGTGGAGATTCACGATCTGGCCCAGGCCGCGGGGATGCCCGTCTGGCACGGGGGGATGCTGGAGACGGGTATCGGGCGGGCGACGAATGTGGCCCTGGCCAGCCTGCCTAACTTCAGTCTGCCTGGCGACATCAGCGCCAACGACCGCTACTTCCCCCGGGATATCGTACACAACCCCTTCACCCTCAACAGCGACAGCACACTGACCGTGCCCACCGCTCCCGGCAACGGCGCGGTTGTGGATGAAGCCTATCTGGAGGCAGTGACCCAAGAACGGTTGGTGCTAAAATAACAGAAGGACACGGATTTTCACGGATGCGCAGGATTTCCACAGATTTAAGAAGATGGAACGTGGACTGAGCGAAACGGTTGGTGCTAAAATAACAGAAGGACACGGATTTTCGCGGGTGCGCAGGATTTCCACAGATTTAGTCAACGAGATGGTGAAACGTAAGCCGGTAGACGTGCGGTTACAAACCGCACCTACAGCGAATTGGAGCGGATTCAAATCTGCGTAATCTGCATTTCTTATCACTGCCATCCGTGAAAATCTTTCCCATCTGTGCAAATCCGTGTTCTTATTTTTCTGGAGTGATGGCGATGGGGAAGCAGGACGAAGCGGCGGTCTTTATCGGCATCGATCTGGCGTGGAAGGTGTCGAATCCGTCCGGCGGCGCGGTGATCCGCGATGGGCGGCTGATCGCGTACACGGGCAGCCTGGGCAGCAACGACGAGATCGTCGCCTTTGTGTCCGAGCATTTGCCGCAAGAGGGCGGCGCGGTGGTAGCCGTAGACGCGCCCCTGCGCGTGCCCAACCAGACGGGCAGCCGGTCCTGTGACGCCGCGCTCTCGGCGGAGTGGCGGCGCTACCACGCCGGTGCGCTGCCGGCCAACCGGACGCGCCTGGCTGAGAAGGGCGTTGTGCGGGGCGAGGCATTGGTGGCCGCGCTGGTAGAGCGGCTGCGCTTTGCCGAAGCCGCCACGATACCCCGGCGGACCAGAGCTAGGCTGGTCTGCGAAGTCTTCCCCCACCCGGCCCACATTGCGCTCTTTGGGCTGGAGCGCATCCTCAAATACAAACGGGGCACAGTAGACGAGCGGCGGGCGGAGCAGGCCCGCTACCAGCAACTGCTGCGCGGACTGCGTAAGGCGTCGCCGCCCCTGAAAGGGACGAAGAAATTGCTGACGGGTGTGGATGTGGCGGGTCTGCGCGGGCGGGGACTGAAAGAGTACGAGGATACCCTGGACGCCCTCACCTGCGCCTACGTGGCCGCCTATCTGTGGGAACACGGGCCAAAAGCGGCCATCAGCTACGGCTCATTGGCGGAGGGGAGTATTTTGGTGCCCGTGCGCAAGTAGAATGACCGCGAATCAGAGGATGACGCGAATGCCTGTCTACGCAGCCCTCACATATCCTCAATCCGACTGTTTGTCCCATGTAGCGAGATGCTGGAAAATTCTGGACGCAGATTCACGCAGAGGAACGCAGATAGTTGCGTCTGAATCAGCGTTTATGCGCGTGAATCCGTAGCTAAAAAAATAGTGAAGTCCTTCGAGAAATTTCAATTTCGGGGCCGGGCGCGCCATCTGCTCACCCTGCGGCTCAGAATAATGACTCTACTGCAAAAAACCAAAAATTACACCGCGGAGGCGCGGGGAGCGCGGAGAAACGCGGAGATTTTCTCCTGAATTCCTCCGCGTTTCCTCCGCGAACTCCGCGTCTCCGCGGTGTAATACTCCTTTTTGCAATGGACTCACTCGTAGACTAATTTACGTACTTAGAATAATACCAATCCCCAACACAAGTTGTATACTTAAGAAAAACCTGTCTCTCACTGAGGCAGGATTTCTATGTATCTTTGCGCCATTTGGCTCATCAGCCTATGTCTCCATCGCCTGCCGGTCGACCGGTGCCCGAAGAATCGAAGACCCCCCCCCTTGCCCAGGCTTCAGCCATTATTTCTCCGGCTTTGGGCGAAACACTGCTGCACATTTCCAATGAGCTGTTGACCACCTATGACACCGATCAACTGCTGGATCGCATCCTGGAACTCTTGCGCCAACTGGTAGAGTACGAGACAGCGGCCATCCATCTGGTGGACGGGGATCGACTGTTCACACGCGCAGGTGTAGGCGCAGCCGCGCTCACAGTAGGTCAGTTCAACTTCAGCCGGGACAGTGACTTTGTCTGGCAATTTCTGGAACGGGAAAAGCGACCCTACGTAACCGGAGACCTGCGCACAGAGCGATGGCGGCCCCTGGCCGGTTTTGAATGGATCCGCTCCTTCATGGCTGTGCCCCTGACAATTCACGACGAACTGATCGGCATTCTCACCGTTGACCATTCCGAGCCGGATCATTTCAGTGGGCAGCAGGTGGAGGTCGTCACCCTCTTTGCCAGCCAGGCCGCGGTGGCGCTTGCCAGAGCGAATCTATTGGAATCCGAACGACGGCAACGCCGTTTTGCCGAAAGTCAACTGGCCTTTTCCTATCGTTTGATGCAGACCACAACCACTGACATGGCCATTGATGCTCTGCTGGCTACCATTGCCGAAAACGCCCCCTACGACGCAGGATCGGTGACGTTGCTGACGACCGAGGAACCCCATCAGGGCTATATTGCGGCCGTGTACGGCTATACAAACCCGGACGAAGCCTATCACCAGCCTGTGGATATGCGCCAGTTCCAGTTGTTGATCGAATTGGCCGACGAACACAAACCCATCTATTTGCCGGAAGTGCGGGGGGAGGCGCGTTGGCGGGCAGGCAATTATCCCGACGCCCAAGAAGTCCGCTCCATTCTTCTGGCCCCCCTGCTTTACAGCCCCCAATCCGAACTGATCGGCTATATCACTCTAAAGAGCTACCGGCCCAACGCCTTTTCTGAAACGGACGTGAACAATATCCTTCTGCTCTGCAACCAGACAGCAGCCACCTTGCGCACGTTGCGCTTGTTGGAGGAAACCCGCCGACGGCTGAACGAAGTCTCTGTGTTGGCCGAGATGAGCGCACACCTGAACCGAACCTACGATCTGGCAGAGACTCTGCGCTTTGTGCTGGATCGAGTCGTCTCCGTCATCAGCCAGGGCGAAAATGTCCCAGACCTGCGCGCTGCCATCATTCTACGCCAGCCTGCGAGCAACATTTTGCATCTGGCAGTGGGCCACAACCTGGCCCCAGAAGAGATCGAGCGCTTCAACAACCGGCCCTATACGATCCACGAAGGCACATTCGCCCGTTCGATTGGGCAAGGCGAGTGGGTGGAGATCAAACACGCAGAGGAAATCAGCCAATTGATTGCCGAGCAATTTATCTGGATGGCTCCTCGTCAACTGCTCAACATTCCCCTCACAGTCGACTCCGAGACCATCGGGATCATTTCGGTTGATTACGTCGTGCGCGATCCAACCACCCGTCAGCTTCTGCGCGCCATCGCCGATCTGGCCGGTTCGGCTATTCAGAAAACCCAAACGTTGGCGCATAGCCGGCAGCGGGCCGTCGAACTAGTGGAAACGTACGAGCGCTTACAGGTGATGGACCAGCAGCGGGACGAGTTTATCCAGAACATTACCCACGACCTGAAAGCGCCGCTTACCTTCATTCGAGGCTATGCCGAATTGATGGCCGAGGGCGGGCTAGGGGAAATTACGCCGGAGCAGAGTGAAGCCCTGGAGGTGATTCAGGAACGGACGGATGCAATCAACCAACTGATTGCGGATATCCTCAGGCTGAAAGAGGTGGAAGCGCATCCGCTACAGGAAATTCCATTCAATCTGGATGAGCTTGCCCGTAAGTCGGTGCGCAACGCGCGCATAGCTGCGCGACTGGCCGGTTTGGAGATTAGAGTAAGCACACAAGAGAAGAACGTACCAGTGAAGGGGGACATAGCCCGCATGGAGCAGGTGTTTGAGAACCTGCTGAGCAATGCGATCAAATATAGCCCCAACGCAGGGGAAATCAGCGTGGTCGTGGAGACGCGCATGGACAGGGCGCAAGTATCCGTCGTCGATCAGGGCATTGGTATCCCGCCGGAAGAGATCGAAAACATCTGGAATCGCTACTACCGGATAGCGGGGATCAGCGCCGAAGGCAGTGGTCTGGGTTTGGCCAATGTGCGCCGTATTATCGAGGCCCACGGCGGGCGCATTTGGGTACAGAGCAGTGGGCAAGGATCGACCTTCACCTTTGAATTGCCGTTGTATGGAGGGGATTAGCGATTAGGGATTGGCGATTAGCGACTGGGAATTGGTCCTTCATCCCTTCATCCTGTCATCCCTTCAATCTCCCTAACCGTCACCAGCGCGGTGCGGCTGCCCCACTGCACCCGCTGCTGCAATAGCTGGCGACGCACTAACTGCTCCACGGCATCCACTTCGGCCTTTGTCAGCCTCTCGGCCAGGCGCTGGGCATAGGAAGGCCGCTCCCCCGTGGCTGCCCCAAACCAGCGCCCCAGCAGCACAGGCGTCACCTGCAACTCCATCACAGAATCGACGACCTGCACCTCCCCACTCTGGCCCCACAGTTCCACCAGTGCACTCCGCAACGTATCCTCGTCCCAATTCACCAGATCGTCCGCCGCGTCTGCATAGATGGCTTCTTCCGCGGCCCGGTAACGCGCGGCCAGATCGTCGCCCAGAGACGCACAATCCAGCAGAGCGTAGATACGCTGGGTGTGGCGGGGGATGCGCTCGGCCAGGGCCAGCCAGCCGCCGTCGGCGAGCAGTGCCTTCAATTGGCCCAGAGCCGCGGCTTTGTCCGCCGAGCGCGGCAGCGCGTTGCGCCCCACAATCCCATCGAAACGCAGCCCCGGCTCACCCGCCAGCAATCGGGGCAGATCGGCGATATCTCCCTCCAGAATCGTCGGGCGCTCCAGAGCAGACAGGAAAGCGGCCTGTTCGCGCAGCGCCTGGGCATCGTCGGGGCCGGGCGTCAGGGCATAGACGCCCCCTTCGGGCAGCCGGCGCAGCGCCTCCCACGTGAGCAGACCGCTGGCCGCGTTCACATCCAACAGCACACTGTGGCGATGCAGCGGCCCGGTTGCCAGCAGACGATCGCGCAGCGCGGCCAACTCCTCGCCGGCGTTGGAGATGGTTCGTTGCAGCCAGCGGTCCCGGGCCGTGTCCTGGGGCGAGAAGGTGAGAATCTCCGGCGGCGCGCCTGTCTGGTCCACCATTGCGGCCAGTTGGGCTTCCCGGCGGCGCGTCACCTGGCGCTGCACCCGGGCCTCGTCGCCCCGTTCGGAAGGCTGGTAGAAGACTTTGCCCTGCATGGAATCGGGCAGATATTGCTGGGCCACCCAATGCTCCCGGTAGGCGTGGGGGTAGAGATAGCCCTCGCCGTGGCCGAAGCCCTCTTTGTCCCGGCTGGCGTCGCGCAGGTGGTTGGGCACGTCGCTCTCCGGCTCACTGCGGATGGCGTCTAGCGCGGCGAAGAAACCCATCGCAGAATTGGATTTTTCCGCGGTGGCCAGATAGATGGTGGCGTGGGCCAGGGGGAAGTTGCCTTCGGGCAGCCCCACCCGGTCAAAGGCTGCGGCGCAGGCCGTGACCACCTGAATGGCCTGGGGGTCGGCCATGCCCACATCTTCCCCGGCAAAGATCAGCATCCGGCGAAAGATAAAGCGGGGTTCTTCGCCGGCGTAGATCATTTTTGCCAGCCAGTAGAGCGCGGCGTCCGGGTCGCTGCCGCGCAGACTTTTGATGTAGGCGGAGATGGTGTCGAAGTGGTAGTCGCCCTCTTTGTCGTAGAGCACAGCCCGGCGCTGGATCGACTCCTCGGCAATCGCCATTGTAATGCGAATGGTTGGCGGCCTGCCCGTCGGTTCGGTGGTCTCCACGGCCAGTTCCAGCGCGTTGAGCAGGGCCCGAGCGTCGCCGTTGGCAACGCCGACCAGATGCTCCAGCGCGTCCTCATCGATAGTCACGTTGCGTTTGCCATAGCCCCGCTGCGGGTCGCTCAATGCGTGGTGGGCAACCTGGCGCAGGTGTTCTTCGTCCAGGGGTTTGAGTTGGAAGATACGGCTGCGGCTGACCAGCGCTTTGTTGACCTCAAAGTAGGGGTTTTCAGTGGTCGCGCCGACGAAGATGACTGTGCCGTTCTCCACCCAGGGCAGGAGCGCGTCCTGCTGGGCTTTGTTGAAGCGGTGTACCTCGTCCACAAAGAGGATCGTGTGCTGGCCGTGCAGGGCCAGCCGCTCCTGGGCTTCATCGATGGCGGCGCGGATGTCCTTCACCCCGGCCAGGACCGCGTTGAGCGCGATGAAGTGGGCCGCGGTGGTGTTGGCGATGACCTGGGCCAGGGTCGTCTTGCCCGTGCCCGGCGGCCCGTAGAAAATCAGGCTGCTCAGTTGGTCGGCCTGGATAGCCCGGCGCAGCAGACGGCCCGGTCCGACAATCGCTTCCTGGCCTACGAAATCATCCAACACCCGGGGCCTCATGCGGGCGGCCAGGGGCGCGTCGCTCTCCAAACGCTCCTTGCGGGCCTGCTCGAAAAGGTTCATAGACACTTTCTCTTGTAGGGCGGATTGGTAATCCGCCCGCTGTGGGCGGATTACCAATCCGCCCTACGTTAGAAGTCGACATCGGCCAACACAGGCCGGTGATCCGAGGCTTCCTGGCCCGGCTCTTCCTGCCAGACCTGGCAAGCGCGCAGAGCCGGGGCCAGGGCCTGGCTGAGAAAGATGTAGTCGATACGCAGGGGGACAGCGGCGCGAATGAATGTCCCCAGCCCAGTTTCACCCACAGCAGCCATTGCATCCACGTAGCCCGCCTTCTCCATCTGGGGAATCACTTGCATCTCCCTTTCTTCCAGCAGGGGGCCGGATGGGGGATGCTCGGCCACCAGACGCAGCAGATCGTCCTGGCGCTGGGCAAAATCCCAGGGGGAGACGGCGTTGAAGTC
>JACQGT010000052.1 GCA_016199425.1 Chloroflexota bacterium | reverse complement strand
CCCTTCGGCGTAGATGGTGTCGAAGGCCAGGCTGCTCTTGCCGCTGCCGCTCAGCCCGGTGATCACCACCAGTTTGTCCCGGGGAATCGCCAGATTCACCCCTTTCAGATTGTGTTCGCGCGCGCCGCGCACCACCAATTTGTCCAGAGCCATCGCTTGCTCCTATCCGCTATAGTTGTTCAGATACTCATTTGTAGGGGCGCTGCTTTCTGCGCCCCGTACGCACCAGACGGGCGCAGCAAGCAGCGCCCCTACAGAAAATCTTTACTTGAAAAACCATAGCATTTCTGGTCGGGGAAGAGAAGAACATTTGTTCAATAATGCTTCTATTCTACCGCAAAAGGCCAGAATATCAAACACAAAGGGGGCTGTCCGTAATAGAAATTCTTTTCTCCTGTGCCTCTCCGGGTTAGAATAGAGGTAACAGATCAGCTTCATTCCGGGAATCGACCAGACCAATATGGAAATTCCCAGGCAGGCTGCGGTCGATTCCCGGAATGGATCACCTGACCGGAGTAATTCCAAATAGAAGCAGAAATGCGCGGTCCCTTTGCACCCGGAGAAAATTATGCGTCCCGTTGCCGTTGTCGGTTTCGGCCAGATACCTGTCGTGAAACAGCAGCGAGCCACCTTGCGCCAGATGGGGGCAACAGTCGTCCAGGAGGCCCTGACCAACGCCGGAGCTGACCCCGGCGCGGTCGGCGCTCTCTACGCCAGCTCGATGCTGGCCGACGAGTTGCAGGGACAGAAGCAGGTAGCTGCTCTGATCGCGGACGAGGCCGGGCTGGCCGGGGTGGAGGCGCTGGATGTGCGAGCCGCCACCGCGGGCGGCGCGGCGGCCCTGCGTATGGCCTGGCTGGCCGTGGCCTGCGGCGCAGTCGACCTGGCCGTAGCTGTCGGCGTGGAAAAGATGAGCGATGGCATCCCCACACCGGTTCTCGCCAAAGCCCTGGACGCGCAGCGGGAAGTGCCCGACGGCGCAACGCTCATCAGCCAGAACGCGCTGCTGATGGCCCTCTATCGGGAACGCTACGCCGTGCCCGCGGACGGGCTGGCCCACTTTGCGGTCAATGCCCACGCCAACGCCCGCCACAATCCCAACGCCCTTTTTCGGAACAAAGCCATCACCCCCGCAGATGTGCTGGCCTCCCGCCTCATCAGCCCGCCCATCCGCCTGTTGGACTGTTCGCCCATCTGCGACGGCGCGGCGGCTGTGCTGCTTGCGCCGCTTGACGATTCGATCCGCTACACGAAAGCGCCGGTACGGATTCTGGCTTCCAGCGCAGCCAGCGACCGCTTCCGGGTGGCGGACCGCCTCGATCCCCTGGCGCTGGAAGCGGCCCGCCGTTCTGCCCAGGCCGCCTACACCCAGGCCAGTCTCACACCAGCGGAGATCGACTTCTACGAAGTCCACGACGCCTTTTCGATTATGGCCTGTCTGCTGTTGGAAGCCGCGGGGTTTGCTGCGCCAGGTGAAGGCTGGTGTCTGGCCGCGGACGGAGAAATCCGCCCCGATGGGCGCATTCCCCTCTCCACCCGGGGTGGGCTGAAGGCCCGCGGCCACCCCATCGGGGCCACTGCGCTCTACCAGGCCTGTGAGATCGTCCAGCAGTTGATCGGGCAGGCCGGCGGCAACCAACTGGACAACCCACGGGTCGGAATGATGCAGAGCGTCGGTGGTGCGGGGGTGACGGTGCTCACTCATCTCTTTGGCGTGGCCGCCGGGGGCTAAAGACCCCCGGCTACAGAACAACGCCCCATCAATGGGGCTTTGGTGTCAACTGTAGGGGCGCAGTAAGCAGCGCCCCTACTACTATTCATCGATGAAAGGACTTCCCAATGGCCCAGCCAATTCCCATCCCCCTGCCCACCTTCGCCGACGTGCTGGCTGCGCGCCGGGTGATCAACCGCTATCTGCGTCCCACGCCACTGCACAACTACCCCCTGCTGGACGAACTGGTGGGCGCGCAGGTCTGGGTGAAGCACGAGAACTACCAGCCCATCGGTGCCTTCAAAGTGCGGGGCGGCATCGCTTTTATGGCCCAACTGCCGGACGAGCAGCGGGCGCTGGGCGTGGCGACCGCCTCCACCGGCAACCACGGCCAATCTGTAGCCTACGCTGCCCGGCTCTTTGGCGTGAAGGCGGTAATCGTCGCGCCGGAAGGGGCCAATCCGGTGAAAGTGGCTGCCATGCGCGGCTACGGCGCGGATGTGCGTCTGCTGGGGGCGGATTTCGAGGCGGCCAAGAAGCACTGCGCGGCAGTGGCAAAGGCCGAAGGCTTGCGCTTCGTCTCCTCCGGCGACGAGCCTTCCCTGATTGCCGGCGTGGCTACGCATACTCTAGAAGTTCTGGAAGAGCAGCCGGACATCGACGTTGTGATCGTCCCGGTGGGCGGGGGCAGCGGCGCGGCCGGCGCGTCGCTGGTGGCGAAGACGCTCAACCCGGCCATCCGCACGATTGCGGTCTCGGCCAGCGCCTCGCCCGCGGCCTATCTCACTTGGCGGGATCGGGCGTGGACCGAAGCGCCCAACCGTTCCGCCGCCGAGGGGCTGGCGACGGGTGCGCCCTTTCTGCTCCCCCAGCAGGTGCTGTGGAAATATCTCGACGACTATTTGCTGGTGAGCGATGAGGAGATGATGGCCGCGGTGCGGTTCTACTTGGAGAAGGCGAAGACGCTGGCTGAACCGGCCGGCGCGGCCTCCCTGGCCGCGGCCCTGCAAATGAAAGAAGAACTAGCGGGCAAGAAAGTGGCGCTGATCCTCAGCGGTGGCAACATCTCGCCGGGGCAGCTAAGAGAATGTCTCGGATAGGGCGATAATGAATGCAGATATTGGGTATTGGGTATTTCGTTGACCCATTGGCGGGGCGTCACTACCTCGACAATGTTAGATTAGCTCGATTGCTCTGAGCTTTGTGAATTGGTATCATTCATCACAGTCTTTGTGAATTGTGAAAGGATGATGATACCGATGAACGACAAAACGCTGCGAGAGATTGATG
>JACQGT010000575.1 GCA_016199425.1 Chloroflexota bacterium | reverse complement strand
GGGGAGAGGCGAGAATCTGGCCGGCGCGGCGGTGGTGCGGCTGGATACGATCTTTCGCCAGGCCGCGGGCAGTTACATTATCGAGAACGCCCACCGCATCAACCGGGGGCAGATGCCTGTGCTGGACAACGACAAGGCCACTGACTTCTTCCTCTTTCGGACAGAGGAGCCGGAGCGGGCCGCGCAGCTCGTCGTGGAGCTGGTGCGGGAGCGCATCCCCCGCCGCTTCGCCATCCCACCCCAGGATATTCAGGTCCTCAGCCCCATGCACCGGGGCGTCGTGGGCGTGGGCGCGCTCAACGAAGCTATCCAACAGGCAGTCAACCCGCCCGCTGCGAACAGGCCCGAACGGATGGTGGGCAGCCGCATCTTCCGCGTGGGCGACCGGGTGATGCAGATTCGCAACAACTACGACAAAGAGGTGTATAATGGGGATATGGGCCACATCACCGGGCTGGATGCGATTGAGCAGCAGGTGGTGGTCTCCATCGACGGGCGGCCCGTGGCCTACGACTTTCTGGAACTGGACGAGTTGACCCACGCCTACGCGGTCAGCGTCCACAAAGCCCAAGGCAGCGAGTTTCCCGTCGTCGTGATTCCTGTGCTGACAACCCATTATATGATGCTGCAACGCAATCTGCTCTACACGGCTGTCACCCGGGCCCGGCGGCTGGTGGTGCTGGTGGGCCAACCCAAAGCCATCGGTCTGGCCGTACGCAACAACCGGGTGGCGGAGCGGTACACGGGGCTGGCGGAGCGGCTGAGTTCAGGAGATTAGATATTGGAGATTGGGGATTGGGCAGTGACGCGGCTTCGTTTTTTTCCAGTTGAAGGGTAGTCACCAGTCGCTAATCTCCAATCTCCAATCGCCAATCTCAAATATCCAATATTCAATACCTTTCAAAGGACGGAACCCAATGAACACAAACAACTCCCCCGCCATTGCCGTACAGTTGTACAGCCTGCGCAACTACACCAGTGACTTTGCCGAACTGATCCGCACGGTGGCCGGTGTGGGCTACAAAGCTGTGGAACTGGTGGGAACGCCGGGTCTGAGCGGCGCGGATGTGGCCGCCATCCTGCAGGAAAACGGCGTGCAGGCCGTCTCGGCTCACGTGGGCATCCAGGGCCTGCGCGACAATCTGGCCGAGACAATCGCCTTTCACCAGGCCGTGGGCAACAGCCACCTGATCGTTCCCGCGCCGCCCAGCGAACTGCGCGAAGCCAAAGACGCCGCGGCCTGGCGCGCTCTGGGGGCGGAGCTGGGTGGCTTTGCTGCGCGCTGTGCCGACGCGGGGATGCAAGTCGGCTATCACAACCACTGGTGGGAGATGACCGAAGCCGACGGCAAGCGGCTGATCGACTGGCTGCTGGAAGGCGACGCCTCGGGCCGGGTCTTCTTCGAGCCGGACCTGGCCTGGGCTGCCAAAGGCGGGGCCGATCCCCTGGCGCTGCTGAAGCAGTACGCCGGGCGCTGCCCGCGCATCCACGCCAAAGATTTGGCGAAACCCGGCGAGAACGCCGATCAGATGGGTCTGGCCGACGTGGGCCACGGCACGCTGGACTGGGACGCGCTGATCCCCGCGGCCAAAGTAGCCGGAGCCACCGCCTTTGTGGTGGAACACGACCTGCCCGCGGATGCGGTGGCGAGTGTGCGGCGCAGTTTGGAGTTTTTGACGGGGCGGGTGTAAACACTCGATTGCCTTTATTTCCGTTGACGGGAGACTCTCCGCAATGATAAGATCACATCAGCGGCGACGGTCTCCCGCAACGGAGACGGGGGACAAGATAGTAAGGGAAAGAAGAACGCTATGACATTGCAAGAGATTATTCTTGACGTCCACGCGCTGCGCGAGGACCTGGAAGCCTACGAGCGCAAGTTCGGCGTGCTGTCGGAGACATTTTATGAGATGTATGCGGGCGGTGAGGAACCCGAAGATGACGCCTGGGTTCTGGATTGGGCAGACTGGGCCGGAGCCTATAAGATTTTTCTGCGCCGTCAGGAACAATGGGATATGCGAGCGGGATACATGCGAAATGAGAGTGCCAAATGACAGACTTCAACTACGAACGCTGGTGGGAATTGCACGTGCGTAGCGCTAAAGGTGAAGCCTTGACTGTGGAAGATCAGACCGAATATAACGCAGGACAGGCAATCTTGGACAGCCAGGATACGATTGTCGATTCTGACATATTCACCCGTTTGCGTATTCTCCGTTCGACCATCCAGCGAGCAGCACACCGGCATGCCGAGTTGTCGGCTTATAGCGAGGAATTGGATCAGAAGATCGCCGTCCTGGAGTCGAACTATCAGAGACTCACAGGGCAAAGTCTGGAAACACCCTATGCCGTTGCTTGATCTGAATCTTATCCGGCAGCGTTACAACTACGCTTGCGGCTATTGCGCTGTTACCGAAGTTTCCAGCGGTGGACTATTGACGGTCGATCACTACCAGCCTCTGGCATCCGGTGGCGGCGACGATCTGGAAAATCTGGTCTATGCGTGTATGCGCTGTAATCAATACAAACACCGCTTCTGGCCGACTGCTGACGATGAGTTGCACGGCTTTCGGGTGTTACATCCCCTGCGCGACGTCTTGTGCGTCCATTACCAACTGAACAAACAGACTGGACGGCTGGAACCTCTAACCGTTATCGGAAATTTTCACATCCAACTTCTTCACTTGAATCGACCCCAGTTGGTGAGAAAGCGTCTTGCTGAGCACATCCAGGAAGCTCAGACGGAAAGACTCCAATTTTTGGAACAGCAAATTGTTGAGCTTGAACGGACAATTGCTGCGCAAGAGAATTATTTGGCGCTGCTACGTGAATTGATCGAGTGATCGCCAAATCAAGACAGAAAACAATGCAAACCCAATTCATCCACGCCCTTACAGATGCAGCCACCGCCGACCCCCGCATCCGCGCCGCGTGGCTGGCGGGCAGCTTCGGCAAAGGCATCGCCGACCGCTGGAGCGATGTGGACGCGCACCTGCTTATCGACCCGGCGCAGATCGACGACTTCCACGCCGGCGTGCGCGGCTGGCTGGAAGCGCTTGTCCCGCTGGTTCTCTACCGGCTGCTATTTGGCGGGGAAATGGTCAACGCGATGACCGACGCGGGGCTGCGGCTGGATGTCTGGCTGCATTCCGGCGAGAGCGCCGAAGTGGTGGAGGGGCAAACCCGTGTGCTTTACGCAGCGGAGGGCGCTCTGGCGTGGAAACCCAATCCGGGCAGCGTACTCTCCCAGGCCGAGGCCGCCGCTGAGCTGGAGCGAGCCATCCCGGAGTTCTGGCGCTGCATTGCGATGCTGCCCGTGGCCCTGGGCCGGGACGAAAAGCTGATCGGCGCGGCGGGCAACTTTCTGATTCTGCTGCTGCTCACCGACGTTCTCAGCGTGCAGAGCGGCATTCGCAAAGACCGGGGCGTAAAAGCGCTGAACGGTTTCTTGCCGCCGACTCTTCGCCGTCTGGCCGAGGACGCAACTGCCCTGCCCGCCCTGACCCGGGAGAATCTGGCCCACTTTCAACTGCGCCTGGCCGGTATTATGCAGGAACACGGCCCCGCCATCTGCGCGCGTTGGCGTGTGGACTATCCCCAGGCCCTGGAAGACGCAGCCCTGCGCTACGTCGCAGCGGAGTTGCGCCAGATGGGTTTCGGCGCTACACTCGAAGAACTATACCGTCCGTTCTGAAAAAACGGACACGGATTTGCATAGATTGAAAGGATTTACACGGATAAAATCTGCGAAAATCTGTGTTTTCTGCCGGGTGCCCCCTGGGCGCTGCGTCCCCTTCTTCTGCCAAAGGAGTCGTCCCTATGCCCCGCATTGTACGCGCTGCCCTCGTCCAGGCCACCTGGACCGGTGACAGGGAGTCGATGATCGCCAAACACGAAAACTACGCCCGCCAGGCCGCGGCCGAAGGCAGCCAGGTCATCTGCTTCCAGGAATTGTTCTACGGCCCCTACTTCTGCCAGGTGCAGGACCGCAAATTCTACGCCTACACCGAACCCATCCCCAACGGCCCCACCACCCAACGGATGCAGAAGCTGGCCCAGGAGACGGGGATGGTGCTGATTGTGCCGATGTACGAGGAGGACGCCCCCGGCCTCTACTACAACACCGCCGCGGTCATCGACGCCGACGGGCGCTATCTGGGCAAATATCGCAAGACCCACCTGCCCCATCTGCCCGGCTTCTGGGAGAAGTTCTACTTCCGCCCTGGCAATCTGGGCTATCCCGTCTTCGACACCGCCGTAGGCAAAGTGGGCGTCTACATCTGCTACGACCGCCACTTCCCCGAAGGCGCGCGCTGTCTGGGGTTGAACGGCGCGGAGATCGTCTTCATCCCCTCCGCCACCTCCCGCGGTCTCTCCCAACACCTCTGGCGCATTGAACAGACCAGCCACGCCATCGCCAACGGCTACTTCGTGGGGACGATCAACCGGGTGGGCATCGAAGCGGAGATCGGCGACAACGACTTCTACGGCCAGAGCTACTTCTGCACGCCCCGGGGCGAGTTCGTCACGACGCTGGGCAATCGCAGCGATCTGCCCGGCCAGGGCGACGCCTTCCAGGAGGAGCTAATCATCCGCGACCTGAACCTGGACCTGATCAGCGAAGTACGCCAAACCTGGCAATTTTATCGGGACAGAAGGCCGGAGATGTATGGGGAGATTGTGGAATTGTAAAGGATATTGGGTATTAGATATTGGGTATTGGATATTTCGTAGTGACGTCGGCGGGACGTCACTACGAAATATCCAATACCCAATATCCTCTTTTGAAAGCGGGGGGAACGGGCAATGCAAACTCTGATCAGGCGGGGAACGATTGTGACTGCCTCTGACACTGTGCAGGCGGATGTGCTGATCGACGGGGAGCGGGTGGCGCTGATCGGGCGCGAACTGCCGGAGGAGGGCGCGACGGTCATCGACGCGGTGGGCAAGCTGCTCCTGCCCGGCGGTATCGACGTCCACACCCATCTGGAACTGCCCTTTGGCGGTACGCTCTCGTCGGATGATTTCTTCACCGGCCAGCGGGCCGCGGCCTACGGCGGCACCACCAGCCACATCGACTTTGTGATCCAGCCCAAAGGCGGCAGTCTGAAAGAGGGCATTGACGCCTGGCACGGCAAAGCCGCGGGCAAAGCGGCCATCGACTACGGCTTTCACATCGCCATCACCGACCTGCGCGACGAAGTGATGGCCGAAATTCCCCGGCTGGTGGAGGAGGGCATCACCAGTCTGAAACTCTTTCTGGCCTACAAAGGCGTCCTGCAGATCGACGACGCCACCCTTTTCCGGGCGATGCAGGTGGCCGCGCAACACGGCCTGCTGGTGATGGTCCACGCGGAGAACGGGGATGTCATCGCCGAGCTGACCGCAAAGCTCCTGGCCGAGGGCAAGACCGAACCCAAATATCACGCGGTCTCTCGCCCTGCCCTGGCCGAAGCCGAAGCCACGGGCCGGGCCGTCGCCCTGGCCGGCATCAGCGGCGCGTCGCTCTACGTCGTGCATATGACCTGTGAAGAGGCTCTGGAACAATTAGCCCTGGGCCGGGCGAAGGGCTTGCGGGTGATGGGGGAAAGCTGCACCCAATACCTCTACATCTTCGAGGAGGATTTAGCCCGCCCCGGTTTTGAAGGGGCCAAATTTGTCTGTTCGCCGCCCGTGCGCCCGCCAAAGGACGCGCCGGTACTCTGGAAAGCGCTGGCCGACGGCACGCT
>JACQGT010000051.1 GCA_016199425.1 Chloroflexota bacterium | reverse complement strand
TACCAGAGCGCGGCCCAGCACCAGGCCATATCGAAACTGTTGTCGGCAAAGGGCAGCCGCCCCCACTCGTCGGGCTGGATGCCCACCAGATCGACCGGCTGTCGCAAATCTTCCCGCCAGATGCGCTCGACCCCGGCCAGACGTTCCGGGGTGTCGTCCACCAGTGTCACTTCCACACCCGCCGTGGCCAGCTCGTAGCTGTTGATGCCGCTGACTCCGGCCATGCCGTAGAGAGGGGCTTCCAGGACGGAGCGAATGTCGTAGGTCCGGCGCAGATCGTCCAGAAAATCGTTGAGCACAAAGCGCTCGTAGACTAGCCCCAGCCCTTCGTTGTAGTCGGTGAGATATTTGCGCCAGGTGTTAGGTTGTTCGGTCACAAAATTGTCCTTTTTATGAAGAAGTTGCCAAACGAAATTCGACGACCAACTTTGGCGCTGTCCTGAGTCTATCGAAGGGCTGTCGGCTCTGCCGCCTTATGCAATACGTAATACACCCCCTTCCGGAGTCCATATGCAACACACTCTCGAACCACACACCAGCCGCGTCATCAACGCCACGCCTTTCTTCTACGGCTGGGTGGTGCTGGCCGCGGGGACGCTGGGTCTACTCCTGATGGGGCCCAGCCAGGGCTTCACCGTCAGCCTCTTTCTGGACCTGTGGGTGACCGATCTGGGGCTGTCCCGCTCCACGCTGTCGTTGATCTACGGCGCGGCCAGCCTGGGCGCAGCCTTTCTCCTGCCTACAGCCGGGCGGCTGGTGGATCGTTTCGGTCCCCGGCGGCTGGTGGTGGTGATCAGTCTGGGGCTGGGGCTGGCCTGCCTGTGGATGGTCAATGTGCGTGGTCCGATTGCCCTCTTTGTTGGCCTGTTGGGGGTGCGCTTCTTCGGCTTTGGCTCGTTGCAGATTGCCAGCAACAATGTGATCGCCCAGTGGTTTATCCGCCGCCGGGGCTTTGCCATGGGCATCGCCGGGCAGAGTCTGTCGCTCGGCCTGCTGGTCTACCCCTGGCTGGGCGAGACGCTCATCACCGGCTGGGGCTGGCGGGGAGCCTGGATTGGCTTTGCCGTGTTGACAGTAGGCGTGATGATTCCCCTGGGCTGGCTCTTTTTCCGGGATGCGCCGGAACGCTACGGGTTGACGCCGGATGGAAACGGGGCGGAGGATGCGCCCAGCCAGCGGGCCGACACACGGGAAGAAAACTGGACACTGGATGAAGCCCGGCAGACGTCGGCCTTTTGGATCTTCTTTGTGGCGATTTCGGTGATTACGATGGTGATGGCCGGGGTGGTCTTCCATCAGGTCTCGCTCTTTGTCCAGCGAGGCTTCGAGCGGGCGACGGTCATCCGGGTCTTTCAGATGGTGGCGGTCTTTACGGTAGCCGGCAATCTGCTGATGGGCAAGTTGCTGGACTGGTATACCCCAAGGCGGCTGATGGCGGCTGCGCTCTGCTGTCTGGTTCTGGCCCTGGTGGTGGTGCAATGGATGTCCGCCCCCTGGCACACCGTCCTCTTTTCTGCGCTGATGGGCATTTCTGGCGGCAGTTTTCGTGTGCTGGACGCCTCCCTTTGGCCCCACTACTACGGGCGGCAACATCTCGGCTCCATCCGCGGGCTGACGATGATGGGCACGATGGGCGGCACAGCCCTCGGCCCCTATCCCCTGGGCCTGAGCTTTGACTATTTGGATTCATACACCCCCGCGCTGCTGCTCTTTATCGCCCTGCTGGGGGCGATGGCGGTGATTTTGAGCTTTCTGCGTCCGCCGAAGAGGGGATATTAGAGATTGGGTATTGGGCAGTGCCGGGGCTTCGTCAATAGCCAGAGACTCGACTTACAAAATATCCAATATCCAATACCCTCTACCCCCGCATGGGCGAGAATGACATTCGGTGTTCCGGGCAGGGGCCGTGGGTGGCGATGGCCGCCAGGTGGCTGGCCGCGCCGTAGCCTTTGTGAGCGGCAAAGCCATAGGCTGGATACAACCGGTCCACCTCCACCAGCAGCCCATCCCGGTACACCTTTGCCAGAATCGACGCGGCGGCGATGGAGACGATGCGACGGTCGCCTTTCGTAAAGCTATCCTGGGGCAGGTTGACTGTCGCCAACCGCACCCAATCCAGCAGCAGATAATCGGGACGGAGAGGCAGGGCTGCAAGCGCCCGCTGCATGGCCAGACGGGTGGCGGGGGCAATGCCGATGGCGTCGATCTCCTGGGCGCTGGCTTCCCCTACCCCCCAGCCAGCCGCTTCCCGGCGAATACGCACAGCCATCTCCTCCCGCTTGACTGCCGAGAGCAGCTTGCTGTCTCGCACCTCCGCCCAAATGCCCGCCAACCCCACACCTTTTGGCAGTACCACCGCGCCCGCCGCCACCGGTCCGGCCAACGCACCCCGCCCCGCCTCGTCCAACCCGGCAATGGCCCCATAGCCCGCCAGCCAGAGACGTATTTCGTGTTCAAGATTCGGGTTTGCCATCATCACCTCTACCTGACAAGGTGACAAGGTGAGAGGGTGAATGCGATTCACCTTCTCACCCTGTCACCCCTTCTCCCCCGTCACTCCACCGCTTCGGCATAAATGATATTCCCCCCCGCATTCTCCGCCGCGTAGACCCCAGCAAAGTTGCGGAAGGGCGGTTCGCCTGTGGCCCGGCTGTGATGGGCGGCGAACAACTCCCCGGCCAGGGTATAGACCAGCGGGTTGAAGGCTTCCCGCACTTCCCCCACCACCGGCAGCACAGCATCGGCCAGGCGGGCAATCTGCGTGTCGTGGCTGTCCACCACTGCGATCACCCGGCGACCGATACGCTTCATCACCTGCACCAATTCCAGGGCGCGGCTGTAGCCAGAGCCGGGCGGTGCAATCACAAAAGTGGGTGTCGGCCCGTGCTTGCAGAAGTATTGCAGATGCGCCCACTCCTCTGTGTCCTGCCCCCAGGCCGACGCACCGCTGGCTTCAATGATTTTGGCCGCGGAGAAGAGCGCACTGCCGTAGTTGGGGCCGTGGCCGGTGAAGACGAACTCCGGCACTGACGCGTACTCGTCGGCCAGTTGCGACGCCACATCTCCGCTGGCTTCAATCGTCGCTGCCATCACAGCGTAGACGCCGTGCAGTTCGGCGCGCAGTTCGTTGGCGACGGTCTGGTGGTAGACGTTGCGGATTTCGCCCAGGCGGATGGCAAGCAAAAGCAGCGCGTTCAGATTGGCCGCATAGCTGGTGGTGCCCGCGGCTTTGGGCAGGGCCGGGATGTGCATGCGGGCGATCTGGCCGTGGGCCGCCTTGGCCAGCGCGCCGTCCGGGTTGCCAGTCAGCCCCAGGACGAGCGCGCCTCGTTTGCGGGCCTGGGCAATGGCCTCGGCTGTGCGCGCCACAGAGCCGCTGACGCTGATGCCCACCACCAGCGGGTCGTCGGGGAAGGGCGTGGGGATCTGGTCGGCGGCGTAGCGGGCCATCTGCATGGCGGTCATCGGTTCGCAGGGCAGAGCAGCCAGCGTCTCGAAGGCCATCTCAGCGCAGAGGGATGCGTGGTGGCTGTCACCGCAGCCGCTGAGAAAGACCCGGTGCAGGGAGAGAATCTGCTTGGGCGTCAGCGCGTCCCGGATCATATGATCCGTGGCTTCAAAAATGGCGGACAGATTGGCGGGCTGGGCCACGATTTCGGCCAGCATGTCTTCGTAACGCAGGGATTCGGGCATGGGGGTCACCGTGGGGATGGGAGATTGAAGATTGTGAGATTGGTGATTTGTAACTGTTCGTGATGTTGTGTCCATTCACTCAGTATACATCAATTCGATATACACTTGTAGGGGCATGGGAGGTGGGGCGGGCGGATCTCCTGTCTTCACCAGCGCATTTCTTCCCGCCCCACCTCGTGCCCCTACTTGTTGAGAAGACACCAGATATTCCTGTCAAATGATACGACACTAGGTCAGGTTGCTCTGCAGATGGGGTGTGGGTGGACCGCTACGCAGGAGGGTACGTATGACGAGCACCAGAATCAGCCCGGCCAATAGACCTGCTGTGTAGGCCACCACCGGTGTTGCGCTGTATTTCACGGCAATGCCGATAAATGCCCAGACAAAGACCGCGCCGTAGGCTACATCGCGCCGGGTGTGGATGATATAGGCAGCGATCCCCGTGCCGATCAGCATCAGCAGAGCCGACCAGACCGGTTCTGGCAGGGGACCGCCCGCAAAGCCCCAATACTGGAGCAGAACCGTCGTGTTAGCAATCGTCGCCACACTGATCCAACCCACGTAGATACTAAAGGGCACGTGGACGCTCCAGCGCTCCACAGCGGAAACCGGTCTGCTTCCCAAGCGCACGAAGATCGCCAAAAGTGTGCCCAGAATGCCCAGCATCAGTACAAAACTGAGAGGGAAGAGCAGGTAATGCCAGGCAAAAATCCAGGCGCTGTTGCATAGATTGGAAAAAATGAACAACCAACCGATCCGCCGCAGGCGGGGGTTGGCCCGTTGCCCGGGCAGAGAGTGATAGACGGTAAAGGCAGCCAGCCCCAGATAAATCACCCCCCAAATGGCGAAGACGTAGCCCGCCGGGGTGAAGAAGTTGGGGAACATATCGGAGATGGCCCCGGTGTCCATCCCGTTGAGGGGCAAGGAAGTTGCCATGCCGTTCGTCACAATCGTGAGGGCGAAGGTGACGATGACGAAAAACTGGCGTAGAATGTCGCGGTTCATGTGCGAGCTCCTTTGTCGATGTAGAAAAACAGAGAATTTGTGCATGATTGTCTATATTTTGTTCAATTTTAACACAATGTATTCAGCTTGTAAAGAACGGTAATGAACGATGCAGACCCAATCCCACTTTTTGATGACCGCCGCGTTGTGCATCCCGCTGCAAAAGCGGGGGATGGACGTACACATCACCGCCTTTCTGCTCGGCTCGTTCCTGCCCGATGTGCCACTGTTTGTATTGAGCGCCATCTTTGGCGTCTTTTCTGCGGCGGCCCAGGACGGGCTGATGTCCGGCCCGGCAATGGCAGAGTATGACCGCCTCTTTTTCAACGACCCGCTCTGGATTGTCCCCCACAATTTCTTTCACGCCCCATTGATTCTTATGTTGATTTTTGTCGCTGGCCTGCTTTTCCACCGCCGCGGCTCGCTGTGGGGCAACCGGCTCGTCTGGTTTGCTTTGGCCGCAACCCTGCACACGGGGATCGACATTCTCACCCACCACAACGACGGCCCCCTGCTCTTTTTCCCCTTCGACTTTTCCACCCGCTTTGCCAGTCCCGTCAGCTATTGGGACCCAAACCACTACGGACGTATCTTCACTCGTTTTGAAATGGCCCTGGACCTGCTGCTGGTGGGCTATCTCCTCATCGGCTGGTGGCGTCGCCGCAGCCAACAATCTGCATAACACCGCTTGAACCACTTTTGAACAAAAACTGAACAGTGAATGGCCTGGAATGCGAACAGTCGTCTGTACGACACTGTGACCGTGACCAGGCTCTTTTGTGTTTCTCTCAAATTCTATAGATCCAAACTCATCCGGCCTGCGTCAGACAAAACAGCAACGAACAAAGAACAGAGCACCCTTCCCCCCGTAGCGGTGTGAAAGGAAACCCGGAATGGCAACGAAGCGAACGAAGCCTACCCTACGCATGGCACGTGCGGTCACAGTAGCTTTTTTTCTACTGGTGATCGGAGCCGCCAGCGCTCTGGCCCACCCTCTGGGCAATTTCACCGTCAACCGCTACAGCAAAGTGACCATCGGCCAGGATACGGTGCGCCTACTCTACGTGCTGGATATGGCGGAAATTCCCACCTATCAGGAGATGGCCGCCATTGACCGCAACAGGGATGGCGAGGCCGACGCCACCGAACAGGTGGAGTATCTGGGCGGGATGGCCGAACGGCTGGCCGGGAATCTGGCGCTGACGCTGAACGGGGAGGAGGCTGCCTGGCGGGTGAGCGACAGCCACTTTGCCTTTGCGCCGGGACAGGGCGGGCTGAATACCCTGCGTCTGGAGTTTCGCTATGTGGCTCTGCTGCCTGGGGGCGCTCTTTGGGACGGCGCGTTCCAGGACAACAACTTCCCCGGCAAACTGGGCTGGCAGGAGGTTATCATTCAGGCGGACGAGGGCAGAAGTCTGGTTTCGTCCAGCGCGCCCAGCCAGGATATGAGCCAGGAGTTGCGCGCCTATCCCCAGGAATTACTCCAATCACCGCCCAGGGTGAACAGCGCCACCTTTCAGGTAGACGGCGCGGCGCTATCCGGGGTGCGGAACGGGGCAGTTGCGCAGGCGGGTATACCTGTGACAGCCCGCGCCACTGGCAGCGCGGACCCCTTCGCTGAACTCATCGCTTTGCCCATCGCCGGGCCGAGTGCGCTGCTCCTGGCTCTGTTGGCCGCCTTTGTCTGGGGCGCGGCCCATGCCCTGGCACCAGGCCACGGCAAAACGATTGTGGCCGCCTATCTGGTCGGCTCGAGGGGCACAGCCCGCCACGCGCTCTTTTTGGGGTTGACGACGACGCTGACCCACACGGCCGGGGTATTCGTTCTCGGCTTTATCACTCTCTTTGCATCCCGCTACATCCTGCCCGAACGGCTCTACCCCTGGCTGGGGGTGCTCTCCGGGCTGCTGGTGGTGGGGATTGGCCTTTCGCTCATCTGGCAACGCTTGCGCCCGGCCAGAGACGCAGCCCATGCCCATCACGACCACTCCCACCAACACCCACACGAGCATTCACACGAGCACAGCCACGACGATACCACTCACAGCCACGACGGACACACCCACAGCCACCTGCCGCCAGGAAGCGACGGCGCACCCATCACCTGGCGCAGTCTGCTGGCTCTGGGCGTGTCGGGCGGGCTGCTGCCCTGCCCCTCTGCGCTGGTGGTGATGCTGGGCGCGATTGCCCTGCAACGGGTGGCCTTTGGCCTGCTGTTGATCGTCGTCTTCAGTTTCGGTTTGGCAAGCGTTCTCACTCTCATCGGCATTCTGATGGTCCACGCCGGCAAGCTCGTCAGCTATGTCCCAGAGAGTGGGCGCTTTCTTCGCCTGGCCCCGATTGCCAGCGCGCTTTTCATCACCCTGGCGGGTGGGGGCATCACAGCCCAGGCGCTGCTGCAAACCGGTCTGCTGGGTCTCTAATTATCGTCGGAGGTCGTGGGGGCATTCACCGCGACTTCCTCTACCCGTTCTACAAAGGAGAAGAAGCTATGCAATCCAAATCTTCCTTACTGCGCCGCCTGGGCACGCTGACCGGCCTGTTGCTGGTTCCTGTCGTGCTGCTGGCTGCGGTTCTGCTGGCCGTGGGCCAGGATGCCAAAGCGTCCAGCCACCGGGAAGCGCCGCTGATTTCCAAAGACCCCTTCGCCGACAATACAGATACGTACGTTTTCGTCTCGCCCAACGACACCAACCGGCTGGCGCTGGTTGCTAGTTGGATACCATTCGAGGGGCCAGAGGGTGGGCCGAACTACTTCGAGTGGGACGACCGGGTACTCTACGATATCTACTTGGATGTCAACGGCGATGCGAGAGAGGACATCACGTACACCCTATCCAGCCGCACAGTCATCAAAAATCCGAACACCTTTCTCTACAATGTCGGACCTGTGGATGCCCTGAACGATACGGACCTGAACCGCAGCCAGTACATCACAGTCACCGAGACTTTCCGGGAGGGTTTCCAACCGGGCGGCGGCACAAGCCGGGTGCTGGTGGGCAATCAGATTGCGCCGCCGGTTCACATCGGCACGAAATCGACGCCGGATTACAATGCGCTGGAGCAGGCCGGCATCCACAAATACACGGATCCCGGCAACGGCGATATGGTGGATATCTTCGCCGGACAGAGTGACGATCCCTTCTTTGTCGATTTGCAGGTGTTCGATCTACTGACCCTGCGCGGCCAGGGATCACCCATCGGCTACACCAAAGAGAACAACATTCCTGTGGATTCGCTCTCCGGCTTCAATGTCCATTCGCTGGTCATCGAAGTGCCTATCAGCCGCGTCATGCGCAACAGCGATCCGGTTGTGGGCGTCTGGTCCGGCTCCCGCCGCCAGGCCATCGACATCGCGAACCCCGGCAATCCTGGCCCCTACGTGCAGGTTTCCCGCCTGGGTATGCCCCTGGTCAACGAAGTAGTGCTGCCCATGGGTCTGAAGGATGTCTTCAACAGCATCCCGCCGTCGGTCGATCTGACTGTCTACGGTCTGCTGCAAAAGAGCGTGGAAGACCCGGAAGTGGGCAACCTGCTCTGCGGTCTTTATAGCGTGCCCCTGCCCGGCGATGGTGCTACCCCAGATTGCTCCACGAATCACACCCCCGGCACACCCCGCAGCGGGCGCGGCGACATCTTCGACATCTTCCTGCAGGGGATGGTGCTGGAAAATCCCTTCACCATCACCTTAAAAAACGGCAACCCGATGGGTCTGCCCAAAGGCTTCAACGTCAACCGGCCGGCCAGCGTGACACCGGCGGAGATGATCCGCATCAACACGGCCATCAGCGGCGACCTCTGCGCACCGGCACCTCACCGCCTGGGCATCCTGGGCGGCGATGCCTGCGGCTTCCCCAATGGGCGGCGGCTGACCGATGATGTGGTGGAGATCGAACTGCTGGCGGTGGCTGGGGCTGCCTACGAAGTGCTGGACGATCGCGATCCCAGCTTCACCTTCACCGGCGGCCTCATCG
Source organism: Chloroflexota bacterium (assembly GCA_016199425.1). Lineage (GTDB taxonomy): Bacteria > Chloroflexota > Anaerolineae > Caldilineales > Caldilineaceae > JACQGT01. The sequence continues at coordinate 1,944 of JACQGT010000051.1, read as the reverse complement.
GTGTGTTGACCGACGGCATTGACGCCAACGACAAGCCCTTCCGCTCTACCTTCCCCTACCTGGCCCAGGCCCATTCCGGCCAAAGCCACCTGCACACCAACCCGATCCTGGGCATCTTTGTTCCGATGATCCAGAACGCGATGAGCAGAATCCAGGGCGCAGGTGTGGCAGCGACAGCAGGCGTTCCGGTGGCCCTGCTGTTGGTGACGATCCCAGCCCTCTGGTGGACGCGACGGCGGGAGAAGTAGGAGATAGGAGATAAGTAAGCGTCAAGATTTAACTTCAGGGTTTATGGTGGGTATACCTCTAAACGAAACCCCTAACTTGTTTCTTGACGCTTACTAAGAGTTTTGAGTTGGGTGGGCGACGGCCGGGTTTGGCGTCGTCCACCCGCTGCATTTTTCAGGAGGGGTGGGAGATGACCGGTTCGTTGGCAGATCCCAAGACGTTCTTTGGCAGTGCCAGCCGGCGCCGGCTGGTGTGGGCGCTGGCTGTGCTGGTGGTTGTTCTGCTGGTGCGGATTGCCACAGAGAGCGGCACAATTCCCCCATCCCCCGCGCCCGCTCCAGCCGTGGACTACAATCCCTACGCCGAAATTGTGCGTCTGCAAGAGCGGCTGCGCGCCTTCCCGGACGACGCCGCAGCCTACGCCGGGCTGGGGCTGGCCCATCTGCAACAGGTCCGGGAAGATGGGGATGCCTCCCACTACCAGCAGGCCGAGGCCGCGTTCCAGACCGCGTTGGCGCGGCAGCCGGAGCAGATCGACGGGCTAGTGGGGATGGGAATGCTTGCGCTTGCGCGCCACGATTTCGCCGGGTCCATCCCCTGGGCCGAAGCTGCGCTGGTCGTCAACCCCTACCGGGCGGAGGCTGTGGGTCTGCTGGTGGATGCTTACGTGGAGTTGGGGCGCTATGCCGAGGCAGTGGAGACCGGCCAGGCAATGGTCGATCTGCGGCCGGGGGTCGGTTCGTACAGCCGGGCCTCTTATCTGCGCGAACTCTACGGCGACACAAACGGAGCCATCGACGCTATGCAGATGGCCCTGGACGTGGCCGTTCCCGGCGCGGAAAGTTGGCGCTGGACGGCTGTGCAATTGGGCCATCTACACTTCAACCGGGGCGATTGGGCCCAGGCAGACGTTTATTATCAGGCCGCGCTGAAAAGCAATGCACTCTATCCCTTTGCCCTGGCCGGGCGGGGACGGGTGGCCGCGGCCCAGGGCGACACCGACAGCGCCATTCGCTTCTACGCGCAGGCCGTGGATCGGCTGCCTCTGCCCGAATTTGCCATTCCCCTGGGCGATCTCTACACCCTGACGGGACAAAGCGAGCAGGCCGCGGGGCAGTACGGGCTGGTGCGGGTGATCCAGCGGCTCAACCAGGCCGCGGGGATGGCCGTGGATATGGAGTTGGCTCTCTTTGAAGCCGATTACGGCGATCCGGCCACTGCGCTCCAACTGGCCCGGCAGGCCTACACAGCCCGGTCCAGTATCTACGCCGCGGATGTGCTGGCCTGGGCGCTGCACCGCAACGGCGCAGACGACGAAGCCCAACGGTACAGCGCGGAGAGTCTGCGTCTGGGTACACAGGACGCGCTGCTCCACTACCACGCGGGGGTCATCGCTCACAGCCTGGGCGACGAGATCGCCGCCCGTCAGCATCTGCACAGAGCGCTCGCTCTCAACCCCGCCTTCTCCTTCCTCCGCGCCGAGAACGCCCACACCCTGCTGGCTTCTTTGAGAGAATAGAAGAAGAGTCCACTGCAAAAGGGGGAATTTCACCGCGGAGTCGCGGAGGACGCAGAGAAACGCGAAGGAATTCAGGAGAAAATCTGTCAGGTGTCGATCGCTAGCTCATACTACGGGTGTATTTCAGTTTCGGGGCACGCGATTCCGGGAATCGACCAGCAGCAGTCGGCAAAACCGGAGATCGCCTGGTCGATTCC
>JACQGT010000578.1 GCA_016199425.1 Chloroflexota bacterium | reverse complement strand
GCAAGGAGGCAGCAATGACAGTCGCAGTACGCAACAGCAATGGAACGGCCCAAACTGTCGATCTGGAGGCGATGGGCAAGGCGGCACGAGCGGCCAGCCGCAAACTGGCCGTATTGACCACCGATCAGAAAAATAGGGCGCTGCTGGCGATTGCCGGCGCGCTGGAGAGCCAGGCCGACGGCGTCATCGCCCAGAACAGCCTGGACATCGCCGACGGACGGGCCAATGGGCTGGGTGACGCGCTGTTGGATCGCCTCCTTCTTACCCCAAAGCGCATCCAGGCCCTGGCCGGCGACACTCGCCACGTGGCCGCCCTGCCCGATCCTGTGGGTGCAGAGTTGGAGAGCCGGATGCTGTCCAACGGCATCCGCCTGAGTCGGCGGCGCATCCCAGTGGGTGTGCTGGGTGTTATCTACGAAGCCCGGCCCAATGTGACCATCGACATCGCCACCCTCTGCCTGAAGACGGGCAACGCGGTCATTCTGCGCGGGGGCAAAGAGACGCTGCGCAGCAATCTGGCTCTGGTCGCCGTCATCCAGGGCGCGCTGGAAGAAGTGGGGCTGCCCCTGGAAGCTGTCCAATACATCGGCGACCCGGACCGGGCGCTGGTCAGCCAATTCCTGCGCATGGACAAATACGTGGATATGCTCATCCCCCGGGGCGGCAACAGCCTGCACCGCTTGTGCCGGGAGCAGAGCACCATCCCGGTCATCACCGGCGGCGTGGGTATCTGCCATCTCTTTGTGGACATCACGGCGGATCAGGCGCGCTCGCTGGATGTGATCGTCAATGGCCGGGTGCAGCGGCCCAGCGTCTGTAACTCTTTGGACACGATTCTGGTGCACCGGCAGATCGCAGCCGAGTTTCTGCCCAAAGTAGCCCGGCGCATGGCCCAGGAGCGGGTGGAACTGCGCGCCACACCCGACGCTCTACCTCTGCTGCAAGGCCAGGGCGCGACTGTTCTGGCCGCGGGGCCGGAAGATTTCGATACGGAGTGGATGGCGCTGATTCTGGGGGTGAAGATCGTCGATGGGTTGGACGAGGCGGTGGAACACATCCAGGAACACAGCCAAGATCACTCCGACGGCATTCTGACCAACGATTGGGCCAACGCCACCCGCTTTGTGGATGCGGTCAATTCGTCGGCGGTCTTTGTCAACGCCAGCACCCGCTTCAACGACGGCGGGCAGTTTGGCCTGGGCGCAGAGGTGGCCGTCAGCACGCAGAAACTCCACGCCCGGGGGCCGATGGGGCTGGAAGAGTTGACGACGTACAAGTGGGTGGTGTTGGGGGATTTTCACGTGCGGGTGTAAGAAACGCAGGAGGATTATCAAATTATGCTGAGAAAAATTAGCATTCAAGGTTTTAAGTCAATAAAGTCGCTGGAACTTGAACTCGGCCCGTTGAACATTCTCATCGGTGCAAATGGAGCAGGTAAGAGCAATCTGCTCTCCTTTTTTAAGATGCTAAATGAAATGATGGCTGGGCGCTTGCAACAATTTATTGGTTCTGCTGGACGCGCTCAGTCGATCTTGCATTACGGCCCCAAAATTACCCCACAAATAGAGGCATGTCTGGTTTTCGAAGTCGAGCGGGGGACGAACATATATACGATGCGTTTGTTCCACGCGGCAGGAGACACACTCATTTTTGCTGATGAGGCAGGGAGTTTCCAACAAACGGGCACCCAATTTCCCAAAAGGGATGCGTTTGGTTCTGGACACCAGGAAACGTTAATGAATAGTATGGCTGATGGGGGAAATCAAACTGCAAAAGTCTTAAGATTTCTTCTCAATCGCTGTCGAGTTTACCATTTTCACGATACATCTGCAACGTCTGAAGTTCGTCAGTCTTGCTATGTGGGCGACAATCGTTGGTTGATGCCAGATGCAGGAAATCTGGCTGCAATGCTATTGCGATATCGCAACGAAAACACTCATTCTGCGTATGACCGCATCAGGAACACAGTGCGACTGATTGCGCCATTTTTCGATGACTTCGAGCTGAGTCCTGACGAATCTCAGCGTGTAATCCTAAATTGGCGGGAAAAGGGATCGGATCGTGTCTTTGGGCCACACCAACTCTCAGACGGTACGCTACGGGCGATATGCCTCACCGCATTACTTTTACAGCCAACCAGTGAATTACCTCATCTTATTCTCGTTGATGAACCAGAACTGGGTTTACATCCCTATGCCCTGAACGTAATCGCAGCATTGTTTAGTAAAGCGTCGCTGGATACCCAGATACTGATAAGCACTCAATCGAGTTCATTCTTAGACAGTTTCGATCCTGAAGACGTTATTGCCGTCGATCGCAGAGGAAAAGAATCAACATTTACGCGGCTAGAACCAACACAACTAGAAGCCTGGCTTGATGAGTACACTCTTGGAGAAGTCTGGGAAAAAAATGTTATCGGTGGGGGGCCGCACTGATGGCTCGCCTCTATGTTTTTGCTGAAGGCCAAACCGAACAGACTTTTGCTGACACAGTTTTGAAGCCCCATCTTGCCCAGTACAGTGTATTGATGCAAAATCCAGTTCTAATCGCACATGCAAAGAAGAAGGGACGGATTCATCGCGGGGGAGGTCGCACCTATTTACCGATGAAAAATGATATCATGCGCTTCCTCAAGCAGGATAAGAACCCAGATGCATTCTTTACCACAATGATCGACCTGTATGCTATTCATGCAGAGTTTCCAGGATTGGGTGATGCGGAGCAATACCGATCTAATCCGGAGCAGCGCGTTACATTTTTAGAACAGAGATTTGCGGATGACATTGGCGATCACAGGTTTATCCCGTATATCCAATTGCATGAGTTTGAGGCATATCTATTTGCCGAACCAGATTGCTTTCGTCATATTTACGACAACTGTGCGCGGCAAATTGAGAACTTGAGAAGCATAGCTGAAGATTACGAAACGCCAGAGATGATCAACGACGGGCAGCATTCCGCGCCAAGCAAGCGCATTATCAACGAGTTCCCAGCCTATGAACGCGCAAAATCGGCAGAAGGACCACAGCTAGCTGAAAGTATTGGCTTACCTAAAATCAGAGCGAAGTGCAGGCATTTCGCTGCTTGGCTTTTAAGACTTGAGGAACTGGGCTCACCAATTGGATGATTGACGAAATGTTGCCGATAAGATATCCGCGGTTGTTGCGAAGGCAATCTGGAGAAGCGGGCGCGACGGGATCGCTTGCAACCGCGCGGCATCGGCCTCTCGGAATTGATGCGAGTTGCAGCGTGAGTAACCCGTTACGTACCGTTGAGGATTACGAACTGTTCGTCAGAGTCATGTTGGGATCAAAAAGGGGCGGGGGATCTTCATCCCCCGCCCCTTTTTCGTACCGTCCAAGCGGTTCTACTCGCCGCCCTCCACCAACTCCACACTGATGGGCTGGTAACTGGCACCGGTGGTGTCGCCTTCCAGCAGTTCCAGTGCTTTCATCGCCAGGTCCGTGCGGAAGGCGCCCGCGCTAGGGGCTTCGGGAATGATGCCGCTTTCCACCGACACGGCTACCGTCTGATCCCACAGGGCCTGATCCATCACGCCGATACCCGCCGGCGAGGGCCAGATCAGATTGTTGATTTCGTTCAACTGCCAGGACATGTGGCTCTGGCCCAAAGTGGGGCCATTGTCCAGCACCACCTGCACACAGGCATCCATCTCGTCCCGGCAGAACTGCCAGCCTTTGAAACTGGCGGCCAGGAAACGCACCGCGATCTCCTCGTGGCCTGCTTCGGCCAGCCAGGATTCCCGCACGAATACGTGATCCTGGAGCATAGCCGTGCCTACGTCGTTGAAATTGATCACCGTCAAGTCTTCCGGCGTGTAGAGCGCGCCGGTGTCCGGGTTGATCGCTTCCAGCACTTGGGCATACTCGTTGTAGATCATCGCCTCGGCCGCGTCCAACTCCCGGTTGAGCAGGGCCAGCATATCGAAGCTCTGCTGCACAACGGTCACGTCTGCGGCGTTGTTGGGGTCGATGCCTTCGGCGCGCATGGCGGCAAAGAGTTCGTGCTCGTTGCCAAAGCCCCAGGTGCCTATCTTCTTGCCCCGCATATCGGCCACCGTCGGCACGGGATTGTCGGCCCAGGAGACCTCCAGTGTACCGCTGCGCTGGAAAACCTGGGCAATGTTGACCAGATCCGCGCCTTCGGAGCGGGAGGCCAGCATTTTGGGCACCCAGGCCAAGCCAAACTCGGCCTGGCCGGAAGCGACCACCTGCTGGGGCACAATGTCCACTGCGCCTTCCAGAATCGTCACCTCCAGACACTGCTCGGCGTAATAGCCCTGGTCCACCGCGGCGAAGTAGCCGGCGAACTGGGATTGGGTGACCCACTGCAATTGGAGTTTCACAGGGGTCAACTCGGCGCAGCCTTCTTCGGCGGGCGCAGCGGTAGGTTCGGCGGCGGGCGCGGGGGTGGGTGCTGCTGCTTCACCGCCGCTGGCTGCTGGGGCCGTCGCAGGTGCAGCCGGCGCGGCGCAAGCGGCCAATGCCACAATCAGCAGGGCCAACAGAACAAACAGAAATCGCTTCTTCATACTTTTCTCCTTTGGGAAATGGTGGGACACGGGGAAAGGCGACCAGTGACTGGCGATCAGCGACTAGGAATTTGGGAGCGTCCTTGACCGCCCCAATCGCCGTTCGCTAATTGCCAGTCGCCGTTCGCTACTCTCGAAATGACGAATGCCAGGGCATGGCCAGCCGCTCGGCCAGGATGATGAGCAGATAGAGCGCAATGCCCATCGTACAGGCGATGAGGATGGCAGCCCAGGCCGAGGCAAAGCGAAAGAGCGCGGCTTCTTGGGTGATGAAGACGCCCAACGCGATGCGCGGCCCGCCGAAATACTCCCCCACAATCGCGCCGATCATCGCCAGCGCGCCGGCCACCTTCAGCCCACTGAAGAGATAGGGCAGGGCGTTGGGGATGCGCGCTTTGAAAAGGATGGCAAATTCGCTGGCCGCATAGGAGCGCATCAATTCCAGACTGCGGGGCGGGACAGAAACCAGCCCGCGCACGCTGTTGATCATAATAGGAAAGAAAACCATAATCGCCACAATCGCCATTTTGGAGAAGGGGTTGTCGATGCCAAACCAGTTGTTTAGGATGGGCGCAAAGGCGATGATGGGCATGGAGTTGGCCGCGATGGCAAAGGGGAGCAGCGCCTCCCGGGTGGCTGTCCAGCGGGCCGTAGCCAGAGCAACTAGAACGCCCGCCAGCGCGCCCATCGCCAGCCCGCCCAACGCCTCTTTCAGTGTAAACCAGCTTGCCTGCAAAATCGGCGTTAGATTGACGCCCTTTGTCACCAGTACCCGCCTACTGCCCTGGCGAAACTCTGCGATCCGGGCCACTTCCAGAGGGGCCAGGAGAGCGGGCGAAACGCCGCCCGGCAGCTCCACGACCAGACGGTTGACCCGCAGCAGGGCGGCGGCTGCGTTGTCGGCCAGGGGCGCGCTGTCAGCCGTCTCCACCCGCACAACCCGCACCAGATTGGAGAGGATGGCCGAAGGCTTGGGCAGCAAAAATTGCTCGATGCGCAGGGCAGTGACCAGCCCTTCCCAGGCAATGAGAATGACAACCAGAATCAAAACCGGTGCGACAATCCGCTGGCTGCGTTCGCTCATTTGGGTTGCCGCCCTTCGACAGGCTCAGGACGCCGCTCGCTTGCGCGCAGAGCCTCGCGCACTTGGGTCTCCAACTCGAAAAAGCGCACATTTTCCCGGGTCTCCACACCGCGTGGCTGGGGTAGATCGATGGGGATGTCCTGAATGATGCGACCGGGGCGGGCCGACATGACGATCACCCGTGTGGAGAGAAAGACGGCTTCGGTGATGCTGTGGGTGACAAAAATGACGGTCGTGTTGGTCTTGCGCCAGATGTCCAGTAGTTCCAGATTGAGCCGTTCTCTGGTCATCTCGTCCAGCGCGCCAAAGGGTTCATCCATCAGCAGAATGGATGGCTGGAAGGCCAGGGCCCGGGCAATGGCAACCCGCTGTTGCATCCCGCCGGAAAGCTGCCAGGGGTAGTGGCGGGCAAAGTCAGAGAGTTCGACCAGTTCGAGCATCTCCTGTGTGCGCTGCTCTTTCTTCTCCTTTGGATATTTCATCAGTTCCAGGGGAAGCTGCACATTTTTCGTCACTGTGCGCCAGTCGTAGAGGGTGGCCGCCTGGAAAACCATCCCGTACTCCCGGTCCAGCCGGGCCTGGCGTGCGCTCTTGCCGTTTACCTGCACAGTGCCGGAGGAAGCGCTGATCAGATCGCCGATCACCCGCAGCAGTGTGGATTTGCCACAGCCCGACGGCCCGATCAGCGAAACAAATTCGTTGCGCCCGATGGAAAGATCGATATTTCTCAGCGCGTGGACCTGATTGCTCGTGCCGTCACCGAAGATTTTGTGTACGCTGTCGAGCAGGACTACGGGTTCAGTCATGGCTGCATTGTCGCTTGGTCTGGAAAATCGTGGATTGGAGTGATGGCGGCTGCAAGTGACAGAGGGGGTCTGCCGAATTGCGATCTTACCAGAATTTATGGCCGAACGCAAGCGGATGCAACAAAATTTTCAGGCCCTGCGTTGACATTCCACCGAGGCTAGGGTATAGTCACGCGTAGAATTTCTATACGCACAAGGAACGCCGACGCATTTCTTCCCCCGGTGTTTGCGGATTCCTTTGTCTGTGACTGCTCATCGAACAGCGGACGCAGATCAATCTGATTTTCACGCGGATCAACGCAGATTCGTGGTAGATTCGTGTCAAAATCAGCGCAGATCAATTCAGATCAGGAAAATCTGCGTCCCTCTC
>JACQGT010000608.1 GCA_016199425.1 Chloroflexota bacterium | reverse complement strand
GAAGAAGGGGATGTCCAGCGAACTTTTGCGCGTTCCGCAACCGCACGGAGTGGCGATCTGGCGGGTGACGTTGCCTGCCTTTTTCCTGCTGGCGTTGGCCTGGCTGTTGGCAACCCTGCCTCTGCCCCTTATCGGGCTGCTGTTGGGTGCTGGGGGCGGCGGGCTGCTCCTTCTGCGCCACCCGTGGCTGGTCTGGCCGGGGATCGCTCTGGTGCTGCCCTTCACCAGCGGCTTGAAAAGCGGAGCGCTTAGCCTCACAGACTTGCTCCTGGCTGCTGCCATCGCTCTCTGGTTTGCCGACGGGGCGCGTCGAAAATCGGTCCGCTTGACGCCACACGCGCTGCCCGGCTGGATTGCTCCCTATTTGGCCGCGCTTCTGCTTTCCACCTACAGGGCTGTGGATTTGACCGAAGCGGCAAGCGAAGTGATAAAATGGACCGAACTTTTGCTCGTCGTCTGGCTGGTGGGGCAGACGCTGACGCCAGTCCAGAGCCGTTGGCTGGTTCTGACGCTGCTGGCGGGCGGCGCGGCCCAGGGGCTGTTGGGTGTCTACCAGTTTCTCTTCCACATTGGACCGGATGCCTTTGTGCTGTTGGGACGTTTTATGCGGGCCGCAGGCAGTTTTCACCAGCCCAACCCCTACGCTGGCTATCTGGGGTTGACTCTGCCGGTGGCGGTCAGTTTGGCCTTGTGGGCCTGGCAACGGGTGGCTGCGTACGGCGGACTGCCAGTCCGCCGTACGGAAGCGCTGGTCTGGGCGTTGCTCTATTCCGGGCTGGCGGGGGCAATGGGTGCGGGGCTGCTGGCAAGTGGGAGCCGGGGCGGTTGGCTGGGCGCGGCCGCGGGTGTCGGACTAGTGGTTCTGGCGCGTAGTCGGCGAATGCTGATGGCTGGTCTCGTCGGTCTGCTGGCGCTGCTCTTGTGGGGCGCAATGGGCGGATTGAGTCCGGCGGCGATCCCTGCGCCCATCGCAGAACGGTTGGCCGATGTGCCTGCCTATTTCGGCGTGGGGATTTCCCAGATCGTCACCCAGCCTGTCACCGACGAAAATTTTTCTGTCATTGAACGGCTGGCCCACTGGCTGGCCGCTGCACGCATGTGGGAGACGGCCCCCTGGCTGGGCGTGGGAGCGGGCAACTACGCGGCGGTCTATCCACAGGTGCGCTTGCCCCTCTGGGAAGATGCTCTGGGCCACGCCCACAACATTTATCTGAACGTTCTGGCCGAGTCGGGGCTGATCGGTCTGGCGGCCTATCTGCTGATGTGGGGCGGGATTGTTGTCTGGCTGTGGAAGGCCACACGCCGCAATCGTTCCGGCAGTTGGGAGCAGGCGCTGCTGGTGGGCGTGCTGGGCGTGGCGGCCCACTTGACAGTCCACCACCTGTTCGACAATCTCTACGTGCAGGGGATACACCTGCACATCGGGCTTTGGTTGGGCGCGGCGGCTGCGCAAAGCCACGGAAAATCTCCCGCAGAGGCGCAAAGACGCAGAGAAAAGCGGAAAGATTTACGCATTTGACGTCAGCCAACGCAATACTCCGTACCGCAAAAAGATCGACGTCGTGTGTGTTAGTTGTTTGCTTTTCTCTGCGCCTCCGCGTCTCTGCGGGAAATTTCTTGTGGCTATGCCACCTTATGGAATACGCAATACGGAAGGGAATCTTCGTGAATTTGTCCACTGTTTTGCCCTTCAAAGGGCGCAAACGCAAAGAGGCCAAGCGCTTCGTCAAATTTGCCACCGTCGGTGCAGCGGGCGCGCTGACAGACTTTGCTATCCTCAATCTGTTGATTCAGATCGCCGGGTTTGTAGAGTGGCAGGCCAATGCGGTCAGCTTTACCGCGGCCGTGATTCAGAATTTTTTCCTCAACCGGCGCTGGACCTTTCCCGAAAGCCAAGGGCGTCACGCGGGCAAGCAGTTGAGCCAGTTTGCCCTGGTCAGCCTCATCGGTCTAGCCCTCAATATGCTTGTCTTTCTCACCATCCACCACACCTTCGAGGCCCAGTGGATCGCGCTGGTGGGCGACCAGCACCTGGGCTTCACCCTCTCCTACAACGTCGCCAAGTTGCTGGCCATCGGCGTCGTCCTCTTCTGGAACTTCGCGGCCAACCGGCTGTGGACGTACAAGGGGTTATAGGCGACTGGCGACTGGAGATTGGCGACTGAGTGTATTGTGTCGCCAATCCCCAGTCGCCAATCTCCAGTCGCTAATCGCCTACCTCAACACCCGCTTCGGAACCTTACACACCATCGTAAATGCCGGGTCGAAGATATTGCCCAGGTCGTATTCCACACATTGGCCCATGAGAATATGCGCGCCCACCGGGTCCAGGCCGTAGTCGCTTTGCAGCCAGCGCAACATTTCGGTGGTGGCGTGCTGCACGCACTGGTCCAGGGGACGAGCGTTGCCCACTGTAAAGATGTAGTCGGCGTTTTCGCCCCGGGGCCAGAAGATGCGCTTGCCCTTCTGTACAGAGAGCGTGAACGCCACATCGAAGGAAATTTCGATGCCCGTGCCTACAATCTCCCCGTCGCCTTGCAGCGCGTGGCCGTCGCCGATGTGAAAGAGCGCGCCCTCCGCCAACACGGGAAAGTAGACCGTCACCCCTTCCCCAAAGCCCCGGTAGTCCATATTGCCCCCGTGCTGGGCGGATGTGGCCGTGGAGATCGCCTCGCCCCGGGCTGGGGCCACGCCGAAGCAGCCCACCATCGGGGCCAGGGGCAGGGAGAAGGTCCCGAGATTCGTCGTCGTGTCGGACAGAGTGGCCGTGCCCGCGCCGTTGTCAATGTGCCAGGTGGCTAACCCATCGGACGGGCTGGCGGGCCAGGGCAATTGGGTCACGTAGTCCGGGTCTACCACATTGGGGGCCACCATTTTGCGCGTCCAGCCCGTGGGGCGGTTGGGGGTCAGTTTGTCCAGGCGCACGACGAGAGTATCCCCCGGTTGCGCCCCTTCCACATAGAAAGGGCCGGTCATCGGATTGCCCGGCTCGGTGATCTGGCTGCCGCGCGCGTCCTGGCCGCGCGCATCTACGGTTGTCGTGCTGATTGTCTCCCCGCTCTGGACGCGCAGCACAGGGGCGTGGGAGCCGATCGTTGTGTGGTAGTGGGTGGGCTGGAAGTGGTG
>JACQGT010000050.1 GCA_016199425.1 Chloroflexota bacterium | reverse complement strand
GACGAACATCAGATCGTTGACATTTGTCTGGGTGGGACCTGTGCGCAGCAGATCGTGGCTGGCGACCAGATAGGGATAGGCGTTGTGGTCGCGCAGATGCTCCGCCGCCGAGAGACCCACGGCCGCGCCCCGCGCCACTGTGCCCCCGTCCGCCATCGCCCCCGCGCTGTCCGTGGGGCCGTCTGTCCCGTCCGTTGCCAGAGAGACGACTGTGACCCCCTGGCTGCCCGGCAAGGCCAGTCCTGCGGCCAGGGCCACCTCCTGGTTGCGCCCACCCTTGCCCGGATTGCTCCCCAATTGCACCGTCGTCTCCCCGCCCAGAATCAGACAGGCCGGGGCCGGGACAGGATTGCCGCTGGCCTGCACCTCTTTTGCCAGGGCAGCCAGCAGTCGCCCTGCAACCGCCGCGTCGCCGTCCAGAAAGGTGGTAAGCAGAAGGGCGTTGTAGCCCAACGCTTGCGCTTTGCGCTGGGCGGCCTGGGCCGCCAGAAAGTTGTCCGCCACCACAACCGTCTGGCTGGTGGCAAAAGCGGGGTCCCTGGCATCTGGCGTATCGGGGATTTCACCCTCCAGCCCAGCTTGCAAGCGGGCAATGATAGCCGGGGGCAGCTTCGCGGCCAGATCGTATTTCTCCACCAACGCCCAGGCATCAGCCCAGGTGGAGGAATCGGGCACAGTCGGTCCGCTGGCGATCACATCCAATGGGCTGCCGATGACATCGCTGAGGACGAGAGTGATGAGCGTTGCCGGAGCAACCGTGCGCGCCAATTGCCCCCCCTTCACCCCGCTGCAATGTTTGCGCAGGCAGTTCATTTCGTTGATCGTCGCGCCGCAGGCCAAGAGACTGGCGGTCAATCCCTGCAAATCAGTCAGACTCAGCCCCTCTGCCGGAGAGACGAGCAGGGCCGAGCCGCCGCCAGAAATCAGAGCGATCACCAGATCGTCTGCCCTGGCATCCTCGGCCAGAGCCAGAATCTCCCGGCCTGCTTCTACCCCCGCGGTGTCCGGCGTGGGATGGCTGGCCTCGACAATGCGCACCCGCTGGGTAGGAGCGCTGTGATCTGTCTTCACCACCACCAGCCCGCCGCTGACTCGGTCGCCCAGGACAGCTTCCACGGCCTGGGTCATGGGTGCGCCCGCTTTGCCTGCGCCGACGATAAGAACCCGGCGATACCCATTCAGGTCATAGGGTCGATTGCCCACTACCAGCATCTTTCCTTCCCTGCGCAATGTCTGCTGCACTGCGACGAAGGGATCAACCGCAGTCAACGCGGCCTGCAAGATTTCCAGGACGGGTCGTCGAACGGCTGGGTTGGGCAAAAGCACGGTCGAATCGAATGGCATTTCACAATTCACAATTTCTTTTCACCCCTTCCTCTTGTCATCCCTTCCTCCCTTCATTCCCCCACCCGCGTAAATTTTTGCAACCCCCCATCCCCCTGCACCTGGCCCACGTACAGGTCGCCCCGGCTGTCCGCCCAGATGCCGTGGGGACAGTAGGCGAATTCCCCCGGCCTGTTGCTGGGTGCTGCCCCGCCCCACTTGGCGAGTAGCTGCCCGTCCAGCGTCCAGACACTCACCTGCTGAGTCAGCTCGGCCACGTAGACCACATCCTCGTTGGGGTCAAAGTAGATGGTGTCTGGCTTGAGCAGCCCTGTGCGCTCCTCCAAATAATTGCCATCGGTGTCGAAAATCTGAATGCGGTCGTTGGTGCGGTCGCAGACCCACACCCGGTCGAAGCGATCGATGCGCACGCAGTGGGAGAGGGCGAACTGGCCGGGTCCATCGCCGTACTCCCCCCAGGAGAGGATGCGCTCGCCGTCGGGGGTGTATTTGTGGACACGAGCATTGCCGTAGCCATCGGAGATAAATACTGAGCCGTCGGCGGAGATCGCCAGGTCCGTCGGTTTGCGGAAGGGTTCCCCCGGCGCGCCTTCCTGGCCCGCTGTGCCGATGGTCTGTACCAGCTGGCCCTGATTGTTGAACTTGAAGATGCAGTGGGTATCCCGCTCCACACACCAGACGTTATCCGCCTCGTCAATCCAAATGCCGTGGGCGTCCTGGATGATGCCCTCGCCCCAGGAGTCGAGGAAGTTGCCCTCCCGGTCGAAGATCACCAACGGGTGCGCGCTGCGCGAGTAGACGTAGACCCGATCTTGCGAATCGCAGCCCACGCCGGGAATCCAGCCCCATTCCCAGCCCGTGGGCAGCTTGCCCCAGCCCTCTACCACTTCGTAGGTGTATTTGCCTGAACCGAATGCCATTGCTCACTCCTCCCATGCCTTGACTGCGATTTTGATGACCTCTTCGTTGCCCAACCGGTAACGTCCGTCCAGAGCGTCGAAGCCCTCCCGTACCCGTTCCAGGGGCAGGGTGTGGCTGACCATCTCGCCATAGGGGTATTCGTTCTTCTCCAAAATGCGCAGACCGCGCACGAAGTGTTCGTATTGGCTGCCCCAAATGGCCTCGAAGCGCAGATTCTTGCGCATCATCAGCCGGTTGATGTTGAGTTCGATGGACCCCATATCGACGAAGTGGCCCACCTCGACGAATGTGCCGCTGCGTCGCACGTAGCCCAGCCCCTCTGGCGTGGCGGGCAAAAAACCGGAACACTCGAAGACCACATCCGCCCCCTCCTTCTTCGGCGTGTGCCAGAGCACCTGTTTGGTGCGCTCCTCCACCGAACGCACCTCCTCAATGTTGATGGTGACATCCGCGCCATATTTCTTCGCCAGTTCCAGCCGTTTGGTGGGACCACCCACCACAACAATCTGGGCCGCACCCATCAGCTTGGCGCAGAGCAGCGTCACCAGGCCGATGGCCCCGGACCCCTGGACGACGACTGTATCGCCCAGTTTCACCTGGCCGCGCATGGCCGCGTGGACGCCGACGGTGAAAGGTTCGGTCAGCACGGCCACCTCCGGCGAGGCAGTCGTCTTCATCAGACAGGTGGTGGGCAGGCCCAGATAGATGTAATCGGCAAAACCGCCGTAGAAGTGGGGCGCCACATCCGGCGTTGTGTAGAAGCCGTAAGCACCGTAGCCGAGGGTCCCTGGCGCAAAGATCACCCGATCCCCCTCTTCCAGGGATTGCCCCAAATAGTCCTGCGCGCCGCCGGGACCGATGGCCTCCACAATGCCCACATTCTCGTGGCCCAGGAGCATTTCGCCCTGGATGCCGTTCTGCCAGTTGTGCAGGTCCGTGCCGCAGATGCCCACCAACTCCTGGCGCAGCAGCACTTTGCCCGGCTCCGGGTCGGGGACCGGGTATTCCCGAATCTCAAATGTCTGTCCGTGGGCGACAACCGCCCGTCCTGTGCGTGCCATAAAGAAGTCTCCTGGATTGTAGGACGGGCTGTTAGGCCGTCCGCTGGGGGCGGACTGTTAGTCCGCCCTACGCTCTCTACCGCGCATAGGCGTTGAAGGGATTTGTCTCGGTCAGTTGGCAGATGGTTGCCTCATCCACACCCGCGGCCCGCAGTTTGGGCAGGAATGTCTCCACCAGATAAGTGAAGGGTTTGGGCACGCCGCCGCCGGGCTGGGACGGATCGTACCAGCCCCGGTCGTGGCTGAGGAGCAGTTTGTGGCCGAAACCCGCGTCCAGCAGCCATTGGATGCGCTGGATGTACGTTTCGTCGCCCTGGCCGCTGCCGATG
>JACQGT010000607.1 GCA_016199425.1 Chloroflexota bacterium | reverse complement strand
TTTCTTTTTCCTTTTTCCGTGACTACCACCTTCCCCTCTATCCTACTCCCACCTCGCCCTAAAACTGAAATGCACCCCACCACGTTTCAAATCTTGACACGTGCCAATTTGTGTGGTATCTTCAATTCTGGAAACGATTCCTGGATTTTCCCTAGACGCGAACGGTGCGACCTCCTCTATGTCGTCCGACAGCAAACTTTCCGGCGATAAAGCTACAGTTCATAAAGTTACAGTTCATGAAGTGGCGAAATATGCTGGCGTCTCGATTTCGTCTGTTTCGCGTGCCCTGAGCGATCATCCGCATGTGTCGAATGCGCTACGAACCCGGGTGCGCAGCGCAGCTTTGTCGCTTGGCTATCGACCGGATTTTCTGGCTCACAGTCTACGCAGCGGCACTACCTATTCGGTTGGCTTTGTGGTAGGAACGATTTCTAATCCAATTATGGCTGACATCTCGGCCAGTTTGGGAAATGTTTTGGCAGATCACGACTATGCCATGATGTTGCTCTCCTCCCAAAACAAACCAGAGCTTGAAACGACCTATCTTCGGTTTCTGGCGCATCGTCAGGTCAGCGGGTTGGTGATTTCGACCGCTGCCGATGGGGCGACACAAGCTGCTGAATTGATTCATGGCTTGGGCATTCCCACCGTCATGCTGGATCGACAACGCCCACCGGGTAGTCACGTCAGCGCCGTGCAGTCGGATCACCGCTCCGGGATGCAAGCAGCGGTTGCCCATCTGCTGAGTCGAGGACATCGGCGCATCGCCCTCATCGGCGGGCAAGAATTTTTTGACCCGGCCCGGGAGCGCCTGGCAGGTTTCCATACAGCCATGCAAGAGGCGGATATCGCCATCGATCCGGAGCTGGTGCGCTGCATGGGCATGAGCAAAACGGTTGGCTATACAGAAACTCGTTCGTTGTTGGCGTCGTCGAATCCCCCGACGGCGCTGATTGCCGGCGGCAATTTGATCCTCGCCGGCGTGTTGCAGGCCCTGCAAGAACTCAAAGTGGCGGTAGGGCGCGATCTGGCCCTGGTCGGTTGTGATGATACCGAGTTGACCCGGCTCTACAGCCCACCCATTACCGTCATTGCGCGTGATCTTGCTCTGATGGGCGAGACGACGGCATGGCTGTTGCTCGAAACGATCGCCAACCGTGCCGGCAGGACTGTCGTTTTGCCAACGCAGTTGATCATCCGTGATTCCTCATCCTGACTGTCCGCCCTGAAAGTTTCTGTGTCGGTAACCGTATACGTGCCGTGCAGCTTGCCACACCCGGCGCAGCGGCCACGCAGCAATTGGTGTTGCCCGGATTGGAAACGTTTCCAATCTGTCCACATATATTCAACAAAGGAGAATTTGCTATGCTTTCACGCACTTGTGCCCATCGCTTCTGGCGTGTTGCCAGCTTGTTGCTCGTGTTGGCGTTGGCTCTGGCGGCCTGTGTGCCCGCAGGGACAAGCCAACCCGCAGCGCCCCAGCCTCAGGCGCAAGAGGCGGCGCCGGCCGCCGAGCAGCCTGTGGCTGGGCCACAACTCCCTGCCGATGCAGCGCCGGAACAGGTCCTGCGCATTGCCACCGGATCGTCCGGATCGGCGTCGTTCACCTTTACCCCCATGCGGGGCGGCGGCGACCAGCAGAGCTGGCAAACATTCGTTTGGATGCCGCCCATGTATTTTGATGAAGAGTTCAAAGACCTCAAGCCGGGCGTTTTCAATCAGTGGAAAGCCAACGAAGATTTCACGGAGTGGGTCTTTTCCATCGATCCGCGTGTCAAGTGGTCGGATGGGAGCCCAGTCACTGCGGCTGATGTCAAAGGCACCTGGGAGATCATGGCCGATCCGCTCACGGAACATGGGCGCATTGTCGGTTACATCGGCAAGGTTGAAGGTTTTCAGGACGTATACGAGCAAAAGACGACCGATATGACCGGGCTGATTGTCGTGGATGATATGACCCTCCAGGTCAAGCTCATTGCCCCGGATCCGCTCTTCCACTATCGCATCGCCACGACCCACATGAATCCTGTCAAGGCGGAACAGGCGCGCGGCAATGTGGAGGAGTTCTGGAAGCCAGAGAACAAACCGGCCGTCAGCGGTCCGTATATGCTTGAATCTTTTAATCCCGATTTGGGCGAAGCGACAATGGTTCCAAACCCCAACTGGTGGGGGGATGAGGGGCCTTATCTGGAGAAGATCACCTTCCAGTTTGTTCCCCAAGCCGAAACAGCCGCCACCATGCTGCTAAACAACCAGATTGACACGACCATTGCCGGCGTCTCGCCATCCATCCGCGAGCAATTGCCCGATGTCTTCCGCCCCACCAAGGCGATTGGCTTTAACAACTTCTGGCTGCGCCCGATCTCTGAACCAACGGATGACCTCAATGTGCGCAAGGCGTTGATCCTTTCGGTCGATTTCCAGGCCGTCTTCCAGGCCGCCTTCCCGGAAGGCGACGCCAGCCTGATCACGCAGATGATCGATACCGACCTGCCCTGCAATGAGCAGGAAATGTCGTGGTATCCATACGATCCCGAGGCGGCCAAAGCCGCCTTGGCTGCCTCCAAATATGGCAGCGCCGAGAATCTGCCCAAACTGCGCGTCTCCCCCCGCGGTGATTGGCCGCCCATGAATCGTGCGCTCGAAGCGATTGTCGAGTTCTGGCGCCAGAACCTGGGCATCACCAATGTAGAGTTCAAAGTCCGCCCCGACGAATTTGGGGAAGACGAAGCCAAACTCAATCTGCTGCGCGATGATGTGGTTGTCCGCTTCCCAGATTCGACCCAGTATATGTGGGTGGCGGCCCACTCGGCCGGTCCGATTGTCAGCGGCGGCGAAAAGGCGATCATGGCCGGGTATAAGAACCTCGAAGTAGAGGCGCTGATCGAAGAGGCGCAGGCCACGCCCGTAGACGATGCCAAACGCTGCGAATTGACGCTGGAAGCGCAACGCAAGTTCATGGATGACTATATGGTTCTCTTCTTCGGCAATCCGAACTCATCGCGTGTGGTGCGCGAATACGTAACCAACTTCATCAGCGGGCCGGATGTGGCGATGATTGAGACCTGGAAGATCTATATTGCAGCGCATTAAGCTGTGACAGGATGAGGGGGTGACGGGATGACAAGAACGTTCATCCCC
The DNA here is from genome assembly GCA_016199425.1 of Chloroflexota bacterium. Taxonomy (GTDB): domain Bacteria; phylum Chloroflexota; class Anaerolineae; order Caldilineales; family Caldilineaceae; genus JACQGT01. Next base: position 4,145 of record JACQGT010000607.1, on the reverse strand, counting down.
TCATCCCCTCATCCCCTCATCCCCTCATCCCGTCATCCTCTCACTCTGTGCAAAGGAGCAAAGATCGGCCGATGTTCACCTACCTTTCCACACGGGCGCTACGTTGGATCACCGGCTTGCTCCTTGTGCTCTTTGTCTCGTATGCCATGATGTTCTACGGCACCGGCGATCCCATCAAACGCATGTTTATCGATCTGCGCGAGGGCAGCATGACCGTCGATGACGCCATGCTGGACAAGTTGCGCGCCAAGTACGGTCTCGATCAGCCCTTTCCTGTCCAATTTGCCAACTACGTAGGCAAACTGATGCAAGGCGATCTGGGCTATTCGATCCGTGAAAAGCGCGCGGTCTTGACAATGGTGCAGGTGCGGCTGCCTATTTCCATGCAGCTCGGTCTGGTGGCTACGGTGCTGGCTGCGTTGATCGGGGTGCCATTGGGCGTGGCCGCCGCCCTGCACCACAACCGCCGACTGGATTCATTGATTGTTGGCATTTCGGTTTTTCTCAATGCGGTGCCGATCTTTGTCACCGGTCCTCTGTTGATGGTCTTGTTGGTTTTGGTGCTCAAAATCATGGATGTGCCCTTTGGCTGGAAAGGGATCTTCCATTCTCAGGTCATCTTGCCCGTGACGGTCTTGGCGTTCAGCCCGCTGCCCACCATTGTACGCCAGACGCGCGCGGCTATGCTGGAAGTGATGGGCGACGACTACATCCGCACGGCGCGGGCCAAAGGCTTGCCGGAACGGATCATCGTCCTGCGCCACATGCTGCGCCCGGTATTGATTCCGGTAGTGACCTCGCTCGGCTTGATTATGATCTCTCTGGTCAACGGTGCCATCTTTGTGGAATTGATCTTCAATATCCCTGGCTTTGGCAAATTGACCCTGCAAGGTCTACAGCAGGTCGATTATCCAATTATCATGGCCGTGATCCTGATCGGCACGCTCATCGTCATGGTGAGCAATCTGCTCGTCGATATCGTCTATCCTTTTCTGGACCCGCGCATTACCCGAGGCTAACACCCACTCGTGCAATCGATTATGCCCACCACTTCCAAACCTTCGCCGGCTCTCGCCGTCAATTTGACTGCACCCGCCAAGGAGCGCAGCTTGTGGGGTACGGCCCTGCGTCGCCTGCTGCGCAACCGACTTTCGGTGTTTGGGCTGGTGATCGTGCTACTTTTCTTGCTGGCGGCTATCATCGGACCCTATGTCGCGCCCTACGACTTCCTCTCCCAAAACATCGCACAGGCGTCCCGCGGCCCTTCAGTAGAGCATTGGTTCGGCACCGATCCCCTCGGACGCGATATTTTCAGCCGCATTCTCTACGGAGCGCGCACCGCGGCGTTGGTGGCCTTGACAACCACCGCGGTGAGTCTCTTTATCGGTGTCGTTTTGGGTACACTTGCCGGCTTCTTGCGCGGACGGGTAGACGAATTTGTCATGTGGATCACCGACGTCACGATGTCGCTGCCTGGCCTCCTGCTGGCTATGTTGGTCAATACGGCGCTCAAACGCCCCATCACCGCCTGGTTTGACCAGATGTATACCCAGACCAGGAATCCGGCCTTTCTCAACACCCTCTGGCTCGATTACGTGCTGGTCTTTGGCGCGCTGGCGTTGATCGGTTGGGCCGGCTATGCCCGCTTGATCCGGGGGCAGGTGCTCAGCATTGGGCGCACGCTCTATGTGGAAGCGGCCCGGTCGGTAGGCGCCAACACCCGGCGCATTATGAGCCGCCACATTGTGCCGAACGCGTTTGGACCTCTCATTGTCGCAGTGACCCAGGGCATGGGCGGGGCAATTCTGGCCGAGTCATCCCTCAGCTTTTTGGGGATCGGCGTGCAGCCGCCCAACGCCAGTTGGGGCAGTATGCTCGCCGACAGCCTGAACCTCTGGCGCACCTTTCCCCACCTGATGCTCATCCCCGCCATTACGATTGGGGTGATCCAGGTGGCCTTTATTTTCCTGGGGGACGGTCTGAACGACGCGCTCAATCCACGCCAAAGTCGCTAAGACAGAACCCACCTATCTACAGGACTGGACTTCAGCGGCGGCGATCTCAGCGCTGGCTGGAGAGTTGGGGTACATGACCAGACTCAATGGCGGACAAGCCCTCATCGAATCTCTCCAGCGCGGCGGCGTGGGCGCGGTCTTTGGCATCCCGGGCGCGGGACAATACGAGGCAGTGGATGCGCTCTACGGCCGCACAGAGATTCGCTACATCTCTCTGCGCCATGAACAGGCGGCCAGCTATATGGCCCACGGCTATGCTCGCGCCAGTGGGAAGATTGCTGCTGTGCTGGTGGTGCCGGGGCCGGGCATCTACAACGCCGCGGCCGGGATCGCCACTGCCTATGCCGCCTCGTCGCCGATGATCGTCATCACCGGTACCCGCCATCAGGAAGGCGCACCCGCGGCCCAGGATGAGTTGGCCTGGTACAACAACTTGACCAAATGGGCGGCGCGGGCGGAGCGACCAGCCCAGATCCCGGCGCTGGTGCAGGAAGCCCTACGCCAATTGCAGACGGGACGACCACGACCGGTGGTCATCGAGATTTCGGCGCAAGTCTTTGCCATGCAGGAAGAGGTAGAGCTGCCGGATGGCTCTTGGGCGATGGCTGCGCCGCCCACGCCATCCGCTGCCCAGATCGCCAGAGCAGCCCAGATGTTGGCGCAGGCGCAGCGTCCCGTGATTTGGGCGGGCGGCGGCGTTCAGACTGCCGAGGCTGGGCCACTGCTGCAAGCCCTGGCCGAAGAGTTGCAGACGCCGGTGGTGACCAGCGCGCACGGCAAAGGGGTCATCTCGGAGCGCCATCCGCTCTGCCTGGGCTACGCCGAGTTGCGCTATCCACCCTTGCGCGCCTGGCTGGAAGAGCGGGATCTGGTGTTGGCCGTGGGCACGCGCAGCGATGTTGCCAAAGATCTGCCGAACGCTCAGGTCATTCGCATCGATATTGACGCCGGCCAGATCGGGCAGCGCGCGAGACAGTTCGCCATTGTCGCTGATGCACGCCAGGCGTTGTCGGCGCTGCAGGCTAGCCTGCCGGACCGGCCACCTCCCCGTAGCGACGTGGCCGCAGAAGTGCATGCACTCAATACCCGGCGTTTTGATCCCGCCCGCCAGTTGCAGCCGCAATGGGACCTGATGGCGGCGATCCGCAACGCCATGCCCGATGACGCCATTTTGGTGCAGGGCATGAACCAGATGGGCTATTACAGCCGCAACTACTTTCCGGTCTATGCCCCGCGTAGTTACATCACCGCCTCGCAACTGGCAACCCTGGGCGCGGCCTTTCCCCAGGCGCTGGGGGCCAAGCTCGCCCAGCCGGAGCGGGCGGTCGTGGCGATCTGCGGCGACGGCGGCTTTCTCTACAATGCCCAGGAGCTGGCGAGCGCAGTGCAATATGGCCTCCATGTCGTCGTGGTGATCTTTAACGACAATGCCTATGGCAATGTGCTGCGCGCCCAGGACGAGCAGTTTGATGGGCGCATCATCGGCACACAATTGCGCAACCCCGATTTTGTCCAACTGGCGCAGGCTTATGGCGCGCGCGGGGTGCGCGCTCACGGCAGCGAAGAGTTACACTCTGCATTGAGCGCAGCAATTGCCATCGACGCACCGACGTTGATCGAAGCGCCCGTGGGGCGCATGAAACGGGAATTCTAGCTGTTACAGACGTTCAGATAGTGGAGCTCGAAGTGTATCTTCTCAATAATCGGTGGTAAATCGCCGAATCTTGTGACTGCTACCAGAGGTGAACAATCTGCCAAACGCAAGTTTCCCACTGATTATTGAGAAGATACCTCGAAGTTATGAAAATTGTTGCCATTTACGAAGATGTCTTTCAACCCTTTGGTGGCTTTGCCGATAGAGCGCCCGTTGAAAATGGTCGCGTCCGTATTCCCGATGCACCGGGGATTGGCATCGAGCTCAAAGGCAATTTGATGAAGTTTTTTGAAACACTGACGGCTTAGGCTCCATTGACCTTTGCTTGTAGCTGGTCTGTGACGAGCGTCTGTTCGGATGGGTGCATTTCAGTTTTAGGGAGGGGAGTAAAGGGTGGTCCAGTCGGAGTCAAAAGAGTCCTGCATGACGGCAGCACGAATAGGAAGCAAACGATTGATGCCGGCACGACTCCAGCG